>NZ_WUBV01000062.1:0-3878 GCF_009807105.1 Natrialba sp. INN-245
GGTCGTAGTTCGGATTGAGGGCTGAAACTCGCCCTCATGAAGCTGGATTCGGTAGTAATCGCGCCTCAGAAGGGCGCGGTGAATACGTCCCTGCTCCTTGCACACACCGCCCGTCAAAGCACCCGAGTGAGGTCCGGATGAGGCCCTGTTTCAGGGTCGAATCTGGGCTTCGCAAGGGGGCTTAAGTCGTAACAAGGTAGCCGTAGGGGAATCTGCGGCTGGATCACCTCCACAGACCGGGACTGGGGCGTCGCCCCAGCCCACTTGTCGTGACGTTTCACGTCACGCTTTCCACGTTCGATCGCGCCGTCTGGCCGATCGGGCACCTTTGAACTACCGAGGCTCACAATATGCTCTCTCGTCAGGTGACGAGAGGGTGGGCCCATAGCTCAGTGGGAGAGTGCCTCCTTTGCAAGGAGGATGCCCTGGGTTCGAATCCCAGTGGGTCCATGACTCGGAGCGAATCGAAGATCGTGTCCCTTAAGTGGGAGACGGCACTTCGATTCAATCCGAACGAACCGATGCACCACCCCGTGTAAACGTGGGTGGGAAGGGTTAATGCAGGCCGGCTGTCTACCGGCGTGCAGATGAGACCGTGTGTACGTGTAGTCCAGGCGTCCACTGGATCCGTTCCCGGGTCACAACCGTTGTGTATACAACGCGTTTCCGATCCGACGAACGTGGCTACTGTGCCAGCTGGTGGATCGCTCGGCTTGAGAGCTGAAGAAGGACGTGCCAAGCTGCGATAAGCCTGAGGGACCCGCACGGAGGGAAAGAACTCAGGATTTCCGAATGGGAATCCCCACCGCAATTGCTTCGCGCAATGGGGAACGCCGAGAATTGAAACATCTTAGTATCGGCAGGAAAAGAAAGCAAACGCGATGTCGTTAGTAATGGCGAATGAACGCGATGCAGTCCAAACCGAAGCCTTCACGGGCAATGTGGTGTTCGGACTGACGATCACTTCTCGAACCTCGACAGGAAGTCTCTTGGAACAGAGCACGAAACAGGGTGACAGTCCCGTAGTGTCGAGTAGTACGGAACGAGTCAGCTCCAGAGTATCGGGGGTTGGATATCCCTCGAGAATGTCGCGGGCATCGACCGCGAAGACTAAACACTCCTCAAGACCGATAGCGAACAAGTAGCGTGAGCGAACGCTGAAAAGCACCCCACGAAGGGAGGTGCAATAGGGCGTGAAATCAGTTGGCGATAGAACGACGGGGCACGAAAGGTCCCGATCACAACGACCGAGACGCGAGTCTCCAGTAGGAAGATCGGGAAGCCGGTGTTCCGTCGTACGTTTTGAAAAACGAACCAGAGAGTGTGCCTGATTGACGAGTCTAACCCGAGTATCGGGGAAGGCGTAGGGAAACCGACATGGCCGCAGTCTTACGACGAGGGCCGCCGTGTTCAAGCGCGGGGAGTCAATCGGGCACGACCCGAAACCGGATGATCTAGGCATGGGCAGGGTGAAGCGTGGCGAAAGCCACGTGGAGGCCCGTTAGCGTTGGTGTCCTACAATACCCTCGCGTGACCTATGTCTAGGGGTGAAAGGCCCATCGAATCCGGAAACAGCTGGTTCCAACCGAAACATGTCGAAGCATGACCTCTGCCGAGGTAGTTCGTGGGGTAGAGCGACGGATTGGGGGATCGCACTCCGAGAGGAGTGTGCCCCCCTGTCCAACTCCGAACCTACGAACGCCGTTTGACGCAGGGAGTCCGGTGCGCGGGGTAAGCCTGTGTACCGTGAGGGAGACAACCCAGAGCTGGGTTAAGGTCCCCAAGTGTGGACTAAGTGCGATCGAAAGTGGTCCCGAGCCCTAGACAGCCGGGAGGTGAGCTTAGAAGCAGCTACCCTCTAAGAAAAGCGTAACAGCTTACCGGCCGAGGTTCGGGGCGCTGAAAATGATCGGGGCTCAAGTCCACCACCGAGACCTAGCGACACTCTTGATGGAGTGATTCCGTAGGTTGGCGTTCTGTTCGGGTGGAAGCACGGAAGAGATTTCGTGTGGACCGTTCAGTAACGAAAATTCTGGTCATAGTAGCAGCGTTAGTCGGGTGAGAACCTCGACGACCGAATGAGTCAGGGTTCCTCGGCAATGTTAATCAGCCGAGGGTTAGCCGGTCCTAAGTCAGCCCGTAAGTCGAAGCTGACAAATGGGAAATAGGTTAATATTCCTATGCCGGTATGCAATAAAGTCGACGCTTTGGGGCCACCCAAGCCGGGCTTTCGCCCGGTAGAACAGTCGAAGAGCGTGGAAGCCGTAATGGCACGAAGCGATCGAATGGCTGGATATCGAAAGTTGGGTCAACCCAGAGCCCGTGAAAAGACGAGCATACTGTCCGTACCGAGATCCGACACAGGTACTCATGGCGGCGAAAGCCAAGGTCTGTCGGGAACAACCGACGTTAGGGAATTCGGCAAGTTAGTCCCGTACGTTCGCAATAAGGGATGCCTGCCTCGCGAAGAGGCAGGTCGCAGTGACTCGGGCGCTCCGACTGTCTAGTAACAACATAGGTGACCGCAAATCCGCAAGGACTCGTACGGTCACTGAATCCTGCCCAGTGCAGGTATCTGAACACCCCGTACAAGGGGACGAAGGACCTGTTAACGGCGGGGGTAACTATGACCCTCTTAAGGTAGCGTAGTACCTTGCCGCTTCAGTAGCGGCTTGCATGAATGGATGAACGAGAGCGCCACTGTCCCAACGTTGGGCCCGGTGAACTGTACATTCCAGTGCGGAGTCTGGAGACCCCCAAGGGGAAGCGAAGACCCTATAGAGCTTTACTGCAGGCTGTCACTGAGACGTGGTCGCCATTGTGCAGCATAGGTAGGAGGCATTACAGAGGTACCCGCGCTAGCGGGCCACCCAGCCAGCATTGAAATACTACCCGATGGTGACTGCGACTCTCACTCCTGGCGGAGGACACTGGTAGCCGGGCAGTTTGACTGGGGCGGTACGCGCTTGAAAAGATATCGAGCGCGCCCCAAGGTTTCCTCACCCGAGTCGGAGACTCGGGAAAGAGCGCAAGAGCATACGGAAGCCTGACAGTGTCCGGCACAACGACGGACGCTGACGCGAAAGCGTGGTCTAGCGAACCAATTAGGCTGCTTGATGCGGCCAATTGCTGACAGAAAAGCTACCTTAGGGATAACAGAGTCGTCACCCGCAAGAGCACATATCGACCGGGTGGCTTGCTACCTCGATGTCGGTTCCCTCCATCCTGCCCGTGCAGAAGCGGGCAAGGGTGAGGTTGTTCGCCTATTAAAGGAGGTCGTGAGCTGGGTTTAGACCGTCGTGAGACAGGTCGGCTGCTATCTATTGGGGGTGTTATGGTTCCTGACGGGAACGTTCGTATAGTACGAGAGGAACTACGAATGGGTGCCACTGGTGTACCGGTTGTTCGAGAGAGCACGTGCCGGGCAGCCACGCACCACGGGGTAAGAGCTGAACGCATCTAAGCTCGAAACCCACCTGAAAACGAGGAACCACTGAGGCTACTCGTAGAAGACGAGTTCGATAGACTCGGGGTGTACGCGTCGAGGCAACGAGACGTTGAGCCCGCGAGCACTAACAGGCCAAGCCACACACTCATATTCGCATTGGATCGGGATCCGGAGAACGGATCCAGGCGCGAACTGGACTACACATACACACGGTTTTGCTACCGATATTGGCATGACGGTGGTTCGATTCCACTGATCGGCGTTAGGCGGCCAGAGCGGCGGGGTACCTCCCGTACCCATCCCGAACACGGAAGATAAGCCCGTCTGCGTATTCGCAACTACTGGAGTGGGAGACCCTCTGGGAACGTGGATTCGCCGCCCCTTTCATACTTTCATTTCACCCTATCAGCGACAGCAGTAGCTGTCGGTG
>NZ_WUBV01000012.1:0-54599 GCF_009807105.1 Natrialba sp. INN-245
GCCTTCGTCTAACCGTTGCTCTCGCCAATTATCACCGTGGAAACGATGTCGCTAGTCCTAACATCACGCTATGAGACCCATTCTGCCCCACCGCCCCTGTAGTCCTTCGGCAGACGCTTGTCCACCTGGTACTCCACCTGCGCCCGGAACGGTCCGGAAAACACACCGGCTGCCGTCGAAACGAATGGTTGTCCCGTCGAGAGATCCACCATCGCCCCGGCAGTCGCGTTCTCCATCGAGGCGGCCAGGTACTCACCACCAGAGAGGCCCTGCCAGTGACGCTCGATCGCTTCGCCGAACTGGGCGGCGATCTCGTCTGATTCGTTCATGAACAGCGCCAGTGTTCGCTGCTCGCGCTCGCTGAGGTTCTCGATTCTCTCGCGGTCATTGAACAGGAGTGAGTTCTGGATCTCTTCCCAAGTCCAGTGGGCCGACCCTTCACCGCCGTATCGCTCGTTGTTCCGGACTACTTCCCTTGTTAGCTCGGGGAAAGTCGCGTTGTCGAACGTCCGCTTGTACGCCCGGGTGAACGCTGGATGACCGTTCTCGTTAACCTTCGCGCAGCGCCTCCGGTAGCTTTTCGAGGATCTCCTCCGGCAGGCCGTCCTCGAACTCGTCGGCCACGATGTCCCGCTAATCCTCGATGCTATCCCGGTCGAACGTGGTCGAAAGCGGGTCAACATCGTGGACGATCTCCTCGACGGTGCGACCGACATCGTCCCCGGCTTAGACCTCGTGATGATGGACCGTGAGTTCGCCAATGACGGCGTCAAAGACGCCTGCGAGGACCACGGTGTCCACTACCTGAATCCGGGTGTGGTGCGGTCCAGCAGCGACCACGAACACCAGATCGCCAAGCTCGCCAGCGAGGACAAAGACTTCGACGTCGTCAAGCAGGAGCGACTCGACGATGGACCGACGCGGAAGGCGGTCTATCTCCCGAAGCGCGAGTGGGAACGAGAAGACGAGGCCGATGACGGCACGGACGTGACGATTCGCCAGGAACTCATCGAAGACTTCGAGGACATCGGCGATACAACACCGCTCTCGGCGGATCGTGACGGCGACTCGCCGTTGAGCAATCTTCTCGATGAAGTCGCGGACGAGGAGGAGATCGACGAGCCGACACGAGTCGAATCGCCGACGGTACCCTTCGAAACGAACCTGCCGTGGGTAGACGTCGATCCCGCTGACGAACGGGAGATGAAGCACCAAATTGGGCGGGTAATGGTCTGGTATAAGCGGCGCTGGGGTATCGAAAACGGGTTCAAGAAGCTGAAGACGTTCCTCGCAGAGACACAGTCGCCCGACCACCGGTTCCGGTACTTCAACTTCGCGTTCGCCTGTGTCCTCAACAACTGCTGGCGGCTGGTGGATATCCTCGTCCAACTCGAACTGGACGGCGAAGTGGGGGACGGGCCGGCTATCTCGGCGAACTCGTTCCTGACGTTCGCCAAGAAGAATTACGGCCTCGACCCACCCGACTAACCCACTCGTTTCCTCTGGGCTCTCCTCGCTCGAGAGCGCCAGCGCTGTCCTGAGTGCGCTTTCTCCGGTGGTTTCCGTACCGCTATCCGACAGGTTTCATAGACGTACGTTCTCAACGGCTCTCGGAGAGTTATTTCAGACTGTTCAGTTGTGAAAGCTGTGCATCATAGAGGCATCTTCGCAACATCAGGGAACGATTTCCATATCGCACTATGTGATTTATCGAGCGGGATAATCACATCCAACGCAGAGACGGAGAGACGAACTCGGCAGCCACGGAAGACCCCAGAAGCAACAGATCCTAGAGCCCGTCCACGAGAAACCGACAGACAGAGCGCCACACTGGCCGTTTCCAGACGTATCCGCGAGAGAAGTGGCCCGAACGACGCTCGACCGCAGGTCGTCGTCTACCACGTGCGAATCAATTCGGGAGTAGCGGGACGAACCGATCTCGAGAACGTATAAGACGATATTTGAGATCGTGGTTTGATCTCGACGATAGGCGGTGTCGGTGGCGCTATCCTATAGTAATCGTTGAAACGATTTACACACCGCTCGCACTCGAGCGGGAGTGCAATGACTTTCAACGATCCCTATAGATTCTGAGACAATCTCGCTTGCGGAGGGGAAACGTCAATCCAGCGGTGTCGTTGCTTTCGAGTCGGCCGTCTCGGGCCAAAGCGTCTCTGCGCCTGATGGATCCGGATCCCAGATGTACCCCTCGACCGCAACGACATCGCCACCGTCGTTGTACCGGCCACGGCCCTGCTCTCGGATCCGCAAGACATCGCCGTCAGCCGTCCAAATTCGATACCGGATGTCGAAATCCTCACGATGATCCATCGCGTCTTGAACGGCGTTCCAGACGTCGTCGGCGTCACCTTCGTGAATGATATCACCGCCCAAGGTAACGGTCCCGTCTACCAGTCGTTCGCTATCGTATCCTGTGAGACCCTTCGCTCCGCCAGAGGCGAACATAACCGGCCACCCCTCCTCGTTTTTCACCCGGTAGGCCATTCCGGACAAGTTGTTGATGTACGAGGTGAGGTGAGAGACGATCACCTCGTGTTCTCGGTGAGAGCACTGGCCGTGGCCATGTCCGAGAGGATCCGGTCGGAACGACTGTCGATCACGTCGGTCGTCTCGGAGATGGTTTCGATGGTGCGAGCCTGACTGTCGTTGACATCTGCCACTTCACCGATCCCGGAAGCGGCCTCGTCAGCGGCCGACGTAATCTCCCCGAGTGCGACGAGGACACTCTCGACTTTGTCATTGGCTTCGGTAACCTGTTGGTTCGTCTGTGTCGTTTGTTCGACCGTCTGTTTGGTCTGGTGTTCAAACTGTTCGATCTGGGTAGAGATTTCGTCAGCGTGGGCGATGGTTTCGTTGGCGAGCCCCTTGACTTCGTTAGCGACGACGGCGAATCCAGCACCGGAGTCGTCGGCTTTGGCCGCCTCGATGTTTGCGTTCAACGCCAAGAGATTCGTCTGGTCTGCAATATCGGCGATCACGTCGACGACCTCTTCGATCGCCTCCATGCGGTCGCTGAGTTCATCAACTGTCGTTGTCAGTTCGTCGGTGATATCGACCACCCCGTTCATCGTCTCCAGTGCAGTCTGGGTCGTCTCTTGACCGCGTTCGGCTGATGTCTGGGCCTGTTCGGCAGCGGCCGCGACCTCTTCGGAACTAGCAGCGACCTCCTCCATCGAGGTGCTCAGTTCTTCGAGCTCCTCACGAACGTTGGCGACCTCGTCGACCTGCGTCTCTGTGACTTCGAGTGTCCCATCTACATGTTCGCTGATCGTTTCGATGTGCTCGACTGCCTGTCCAAGTTCCCCCTCTTGTGGCATGAACCCACCAAGAGAAGCGTTCAACAACAAGATTCCGGCCAATAGCAGACTGAAGACGCGCGAACGGTAAATCGAGAGACTCGAGGCCAGGGGTTCGAAGGCGGTCGAACAGATTCGATGGCAACTCCAGCGTCAAACGCCGTTTCGATCGAGTCGATGCTGCCTCGAGGCCCGACGAACGCACTCTCCGTGAATCGAGCGAACCGATCGGTGATCTCGCCGGAGCGATGAGTTTCGTGGACCTCCGGAGGACCCCGACGACCGGGTTCACCACGTCTAGTCTCGGACTCGAGGGTGGGTCGCCGCGACTGGACCGCGTGTTCGTCGGGCCACGATCGACGCCACGACACCCCGTTGCCTTCTACAGCGCCAGCGTAGTGGGTCGTCGAGGAGAAACGCTCGGAACCCGACTCGAGTTTGTTGATAAATCATATACGACGATAGCAAATCTATCGGAAGTTTCGGAAACGGCCCGGCGAGGCTTAAGGGGGTCGCCGAGAAATCCACGAGCCGTGATCGTCGACGACCGCGTCCTACGCGAGGATTTCGTGCCGAGCGAGGTGGTCCACCGCCACGACGAGGTGAATCGCCTCTCGGAGGCCCTCGAGCCGCTGGTGTACGGCCGGCGACCCGATCCCGCCTTCCTGTTCGGGCCGACGGGCGTTGGAAAGACCTGTATCGCCAGATACGCGCTGACGCAGCTGTGTAAACAGGAGCCGGACGTCCGGGTCGCCTACGTCAACTGCTGGCAGGAGTACACCCGCTTTCGGGTCCTGTACAGTATCCTCGAGTCGGTCGGACGAACGACGGGCGTCCACCGGTCGACGCCGAAAGACGAACTGTTCGGTCGGCTGTCGGCGACGGACGACCGTCCCGTCGTCGTGATTCTCGACGAAGTCGACCAGCTCGAGGAGACGGGTGCCCTGTACGACCTCCATCGACTCGCTCACGTCTCGCTCGTGATGATCGCCAACCGCGAGGACGAACTCTTTGCCGGCTTCGACGACCGCGTGCGCTCGCGGCTTCGTGCCGGCTCGAGGGTCCGATTCGACAGGTACGGCACCGACGAGCTGGCGGCGATCCTCGAGAAACGAGCCGAGAAGGCCCTCGAGCCGAACACGATCGGGGACGAGCAGTTGCGAACGGTCGCCGACGCGGCGTCGGGTGACGCCCGCGTCGGAATTGGCATCCTCCGATCGGCCGCCCTCCGGGCCGAACGACAGGGGACCGCCCCGGTCACGGACGCCGTACTCGAGGAGGCGATTCCCTCCGGACGGACGGCCGTACGGCGGCGAACGCTCGAGGGGTTGATCGAACACCAGCGGGTGCTGTACGACGTGATCGCCGACGCCGGTGAGATCGAGCCGGGTGAGCTCTACGCCACGTACGAACGTCGCGTCGAGGAGCCGAAAACCAGGCGGACGCTCCGGAACTACCTCACCAAGATGGTCCACTACGATCTGATCGAGGCCGTCGGCAAGCGCCGCGGTCGGACCTACCGGGTGGTCGACGAGGAGGTCGGCGATAGCTGAGCGCGTCTCGACGGTCTCGAACCGCTACTCGAGCGTCCTGGTCGAACACTGCTGCGACCGAGCGTCGTCGTGGCGAACACCGCTACGGTCGAGCGCCGTCGCGGTCGAACACCGCTGCGATCGAACGTCTGCGCGTCGGCAAGACCGAAGCAGTTACTCGAGATACGGCAGTGGGGACACCGGCGCGAACATCGGCGCGACCGTCAACAGGTGCCGGAGGCCCGGAACGTGAGAGGCGCCGATCACCAGCAGTATCCGCTCGCCGTCGACGCCGTTCCAGAGGTTCGTCGCGATCCGGATGTTCCGCTGGTACCAGGCCGTCAACAGACTCGTCGCGGCGTACTCGCCGAGGTCGCTCCCCTCGAGTGCTGCGGCGAAGAGCAGTTCGTCGTTCCACCGCGCCCGGTCGGGGTCGTTGAGGTGACGGTGATACTCGAGCAACGTTCCCTCGTCGAGTAGTCGCTGATCCTCGGCGATCGTCTCCTCGAGTGCGGGAAGGGGATACGCGACATCGGCGGGATCCGGGAGCAACGACTCGAACGACGGCGGCGTCTCCTCGGACTCGAGCAACGCGGTCAGGTCCTGTGGGTAATCGACGGCCGCTGGCGGCTCGTGATCGAGCTGGTCGGCCAACCGAAACCCGATCTGGACGATCTCGTTGGTCGGGTCCAGGCGCTCCGGAAGCGACCCGAGGTCACCGTCCCGATAGCTCGCGTACGCGTCGTCGAGGGCCTCCTGCTCGGCGGACGGCCACTCGACGGCGATTCGTTCGGGTTCCCACTCCGCGAGCCGACCGGCGAGATCGGCGAGTTCCCGCTGTCGGTCCTCCCTGAGGACGTCGCCCGGATCGACCGCGAAGACGTTTCCGCCGTCGCCGTCGTCCGTGTGCTGGAGGTGCGTCGATCCGAAGAGCATGACGCGCCGTTTCCCCGCCCGCAATGCGGACCGCCCGTCATCGGCTCCGTCACCTGACTCGCGGGCGGTCGGGCTGGTACAGCCGGCGACCCCCGCCGCGGAACCGATCGTCGCCGTCGCCAGGAATTTCCGGCGAGCGAGAGCGAGTTCGGCGTTCATCGGTCCGCGGAGACAGACGTGGTGGGCATCTCGTCGGTGTCGAAGTCGGCGAAGCGGTCGGGTCCGTGCAAGTGAACAGTTTCGCGTGTTCGAGTCATCGTGGTTCGCTCGGAAGGAGGCAGGCGACGACGATATGACATCGTGACGAGTTGGCGAGTGAACACCTCGGCGAAAGCTACTTCACGACGAACACCACGTTTCGGAATTTCGGAAAGTGAACGGATACCCGAAAGAGAGTGACCCGAGCGGCCGAAATCGGCCGGTCCGATTCGTTTCGGAAAATCGGAAACCGCACGCCGCCGCTTATGTGCCGTTCTGACGACCTCCCGTCTATGTCCGACTCCGCAGTTCACGGGGAACCGCTCGGCGACGAATCCGGACTGGTACTGCTCGAGGTGTCCGAACCGCACTCGACCGTCGTTCATCGACTCGTCACGCACCGGTTGGCCGACACACCCGGTCGGACGGCCTACTGGATCGACGCACGCAACGCGGCCTCGACGCACGTCCTGTACGACTGCGCCTCGAGCGCCCGCGCGCTCTCCGGCCTCCGGATCGCGCGGGCGTTTACCGCCTACCAGCACCACTCGCTGGTCCGTGAGGTCGTCCGACGGGCCGACCCGCGGACGGAGCTGATCGTCGCACCGAACGTCGCCTCGCTCTACCACGATTCCGACGTGCCTGCGTACGAACGCGAGGAGCTGTTCGCCTCGACGCTCGAGACGCTGTCGGAACTGGGAGAGGTCCTCGGCTGTCCCGTTCTCGTCACGAGCGCCGACGACGAGCGGGCGTCGGCAGTCAGCGAGTACGCACGGACGACGATTCAATGCGTGCACACGCGCGAAGGACTCCGTCTGATCGGGCCGGACGGGAACGCCGCGACCGAAGGCTACTGGCAGGGAGAGTGGTGGCAAACGACGATCCCTTACTGGGCCGAGGTCTGTGGGACCGTCGACCGACTGGACCCCGTCGTCGCCGCTTACGACCACGGGCTGCTCGAGGTGACTCCCTGATGGGGCGGACGAACCCCACTTATCGGAACGCGATTCGGGCGATAGAGTCCGAGTGGAAGCCGATGCGGCGGGCACTGCGCCGGGAGCACCAGTCGGACTTCGACCGACTGTTCGACCGCGCCCGCGGTTTCGCCGACGCGGCCGGGTACGCGAACCCGCCGGGGCCGGAACGGGCGCTCGTGTTGTCGCTGTTGCTCGCCCACGAGGCCGAGTTGCGCCGGCTTCGCGAGGAGTGTGCGTGTCGGTGTGGCTCCGACAGGGGCCCGACGGACGGCGACCGAACGCGAGGGGACGAGAGCGAATGAGTCCGTACACGTTCGAATTCGAGGGCGACACCGTCCGCGAGTGGACGCTGACCGACACCGGAGCCGAGTCCCGGCTCGTCACGGACTATCAGCCATCGCTGTACGTATCGGGTCCCGACGACGCGCTCTCGGATCTGCGAGCGCGTCTCGAGTCCGATCCCAAACTCGTCGCGACGGGGTGCGAGCGCCTGGCGACAGATCTCCACGAGGCCCACGCCGGCGACCGGAGTTCGGTGCTTCGTGCCGACCTCGAGCGCGTCGGCGAGGCACGGACGCTGGCCCGCGAGATCCGCGGCGTCTACGAGCGCGAAGCGTACGCGCCGGGGACGTTCCGGCTGTTCGACGTCGATCTGTCGCCGGGATTTCGGTACTGTCTCGACCGCGGGATCGATCCGACCCCGGGTCGTGATCTTCGAACGCTGTCGATCGAACTCTCGGAACCGGCGCTGGGAGACGGCGACATCTCTGCAGTGAGAGTCGAGGGCGAACCGATTGGCAGCACCGAGACGGACGCTGTCGACGTCCTTCGAACGCTCGAGGATCGCCTCGAGCGCGACGACCCGGACGTCCTGGTGGTGAGCCACGCGGATCTGATCCCGCTGCTCGACGAGCGGGCGACCGAACGCGGACTCGAGGGGTTTCGCCTCGGGCGTCTCCCGGGGTGGACGCGGCTGGCCGGGGAGAACACGTACGAGAGCTACGGGCGCGTGGGCCACTCCCCGGCGCGCTATCGCGTTCCGGGTCGGGCGATCGTCGACGAGTCGAACAGCTTCCTCTGGCACCAGTCGGGGCTGGCTGGACTCGAGTACATGATCGAGAAGACGGGCCGCCCCCTGCAGGAAGCGGCGTGGGGAAGCATCGGAACGCTGTTGACCTCGAGACAGATTCGACTGGCTCGCGACCGGGAGGTCCTCGCGCCCTGGAACAAGTGGGAGCCCGAGCAGTTTACCGACGTCCGAACGCTTCACGCGGCCGACCGCGGCGGGTTCACGTTCGCGCCCGAGGTCGGCTTCCACGAGGACGTCCACGAGATCGACTTCGCGTCGTTGTACCCGCGGATCATCTGCGAGCACAACGTGAGCCCGGAGACGGTCGACTGCGAGTGTCGGGACAGCCTCGGAGCTGGTACCGGCGAGGCAACCGGCGAACTCGGCGGAGACGGCCGTCACGTCCCGGAGCTCGGATATCGAATTTGTGGGGACGACGGCTTTCTCCCCGACGTTCTCGAGCCCCTGCTCGAGGACCGGGCGGCGCGCAAGCGGCGACTGGCCGCCGATCCGTCCGAGGAGGAAGCCGCCCGCCTGCGCGGCGAGTCGGGCGCGATCAAGTGGGTGCTCGTCGCCTGTTTCGGCTACCAGGGGTACCGAAACGCCACGTTCGGGCGAATCGAGTGCCACGAAGCGATCAACGCCTACGCCCGTGAGATCGCCCTCGAGGCGAAACGACGGCTCGAGGACGCCGGCTGGCGGATCGTTCACGGGATCGTCGACAGCCTCTGGGTGACTCCCCGAGTGGACGAGCCGACGCCGATCGGTGAAGTCGCGGCCGAGGTCAGCAACGCCGTCGGGATCGAGCTCGAACGCGACGGCCACTACGAGTGGGTCTGTTTCGTTCCCCGTCGCGATTCGGCCGCGAGGATGAGCGCCTCAGAGGGGACGACGGGAAAGAGTTCCTCAGGGAGGACGACAGCGGAGTCCGCGCCCGCTGGCGCGCTCACGAAGTACTTCGGAAAGCGGGTGGATGGCGGGTACAAGATCCGGGGACTCGAGTGTCGCCAGCGGAGCACACCGGCGTTCGTCGCGGAGAGTCAACGCGAGTTCGTCGAGGTCCTCGACCGGGAACGGGAGCCGGCCGCCGTCTGCGACGCACTCGATCGTCGGCTCGGCGAGCTTCGGACCGGGTCGGTCGATCCCCAGGACCTCGTCGTCACGAACCGGGTTTCGAAGCCGCTCGAGGCGTACGACCGGCGGACGCGATCGGCCGCGGCGCTCGAGCGCTACGAGTCGAAGGGACTCGAGCGTTCGCCGGGTCAGTCGGTCCGATACGTCGTCGTCGACGACGACGCCGACGGCGCCGAGCGGGTTCGACTCCCGTTCGAGGAGCCGACCGCCTACGACGCGGAGTGGTACGCGACGGCGGTGGTTCGCGCCTGCGAGAGCGTCGTCTCCCCGTTCGGGTGGGATCGACGTCGGATTCGTTCCACCCGGCAGGACGGACGAACCGTGTCACTGACGACGTTTCATACGGATTGCTGTAGCGATTTACCGGTGAGACCGCCGTCCGGGTCGCGGTCTCACCGGAACTGATCTACAGTAAACCGTATCACGGGTGAGCTGTCGTCTCTCGGCGGAGGTTGGGCAGGGCGTTCGCCATTGGCAGTTTCAAGCGAGAGAGCGTCAGTAAATCCGATATCCGACACCACATTTATATCCCGCAATCGATTGTTGAATGGCAATCGATTCATGGACGTCTTCGACACGCGAGCAGAGAGACGACACGGACGGATGTACCGGTTTCACGATACGATGCCGGCGTCGACGACCGGAATCGATACACGAGACCCATGAGCACGTCCGGAGACACTACCCCCGAGCGAGCACAGATCCTGCTAGTCGAGGACAATCCGGGAGACGTCCGGCTAACGGAGGAGGCGTTCAAACAGGGACGGATCGAGAACGATCTCCACGTCGTCACCGACGGAAATCAAGCACTCGAATTTCTCGGCAGGGATGGACGATACGAGGACGCCCCGCGTCCTGATCTCATCTTGCTCGATCTCAACCTGCCACGGACCGACGGGGAGGAGGTCCTCGAGCAACTCAAGGACGATCCGAACCTCCGATCGATCCCGGTGATCGTCCTGACGAGTTCCCGTGCGGAAGAAGACATCGTCAAGTCCTACGAACTACACGCCAACGCGTATCTCACGAAACCGGTCGATCCCGACGAGTTTATCGATGCCGTCCGGGCGTTCGAGAAGTTCTGGTTCTCCGTCGTCAGGCTGCCCTCGGAGGTGGACCGATCGTGAACGAATCCGATCCACGAACCGAGACGGCCGATCGAATCGACGTGGTCGACGACCAGAGAACCCATGCCGATCAGCGAGCGAACCCCCTCCAGATCCTGCTAATCGAGGACAATCCGGGCGACGCTCGCCTGATCGAGGAGATGCTCAAAAACACCGAAGAGCTCACTCAGCGAGTCAGAACAGACGAATCTGCCGATCAACTGCCGGAGATGATCCGTGAGACACACCTCGAGGATGGACTCGAGCGGGTGCAGTCCGATCCGATCGACCTGGTGTTGCTGGATCTCAACCTCCCGGACAGCGAGGGATTACGGACCCTCGAGACGGTCTCCGAGCAGGGTGACGAAACGCCGATCGTCGTGTTGACCGGGCTCAGAGATCAGCAAGTCGGCGTTCGAGCGATTCAGCGGGGTGCAGAGGACTTCCTCGTCAAAGACGAGGTGACGAGCGAGTTGCTGGTCCGGACGATCCACCACGCGATCGAGCGGGCTCGACAGAAACGCCAGCGTCGCCGACAACGCCAGCAGTTGGAGGCGCTAAACCGGTTAAATCGGATCGGACACGACATCACACACGCCGTGATCACGACCGAGACGCGGGCCGAACTCGAGCAACGAGTGTGTGATCGTCTCGTCGAATCCGACGCGTACCGCTTTGCCTGGATCGGTGGCGTCAATCCCGGCAGCGACCGCGTCGTTCCGAAAGCCGCTGCTGGTGTCGAAGGAGGATACCTCGAAAACGTCGAAATCACGGTCAACGAGGACGACCCAACCGGCCAGGGTCCCTCGGGAACGGCGATCCGAACCGAATCGGTCCAGGTCATGAGCGACGTCCATACGCATCCCCAGTACGAACCGTGGCGCGAAGCGGCGAAAGAGCAGGGATACCAGTCGTCGGTCGCGATCCCCATCATCCACGAGGATCTCGTCTACGGCGTGTTGAACGTCTACTCGTCGTCGCCACGGGCGTTTACCGGCCCCGAGACGACGATTCTCGCCCGCATCGGCGACATCATCGCTCACGCGATTACCGCGATCGAGCGGCGGGACGCACTGGTCAGCGACGCTGTCGTCGAACTCGAGTTCCGGGTCGACGAACTCGCCGAACCACTGGTCGCGCTCTCACGGGAAGAGTCCTGTCGCGTGGAGATCGAACAGCTGATCCGTGGCGACGAGACGTTGCTGGCGTACGGCTCTGCGTACGAGGTGTCCCAGGACCGATTTCGAGATTCGGTCGAATCCACTGACGGCATCGACGAGGTTCGGTTCCTGACGGTCAGACGTGGGGAGTTCGAGTTCGAACTCGTCGCACCAGTCGCGATCTCGTTGCTCGAGTCGATCGCCACACACGGCGGCCGCGTCGATTCTGCGACGATCGAAGACGGGGAGTTTCGGTTTGTCGTCGAACTGCCACGGGGACGGGATACCCGACAGATGATCGAGGTCATCAGGGAAAACCGCCCCGACGCCACCTATCTCGCACAGCGGACCACCGAACGGAGCGACCGAACCGACATGGGTACGCCAGGGGTACTCGAGAACGATCTCACCGAAAAACAACGTGCCGCACTCGAGACGGCGTACTTCGCCGGCTACTTCGACTGGCCACGCCAGAGCACGGGCGAGGAGATCGCCGACCGACTCGGAATCGCGCCGGCGACGTTCAACCAGCATCTCCGAACCGCCGAGCGGAAGTTCTTCGATTCGGTGTTCGAAGGGTAACTATCGGTTGCGATTCGAGCAGCTGTTTTCGTTATGTTCGGGCTGGCACCATCGATAGAATTGCCCGGGTCAAACGTGTGGATGACTCTGCGTTTCTTCTCGCCGGAGGAGTCAGACGGATTGCTGTCCCTGTGTCCCGCCGTATCCGGGGAACGGGTCCCAGATGTGGCGGTACTGACGGACAATAGATCGTATCAATCAGCGCTTGCCGCTGGTTACGACGTTTTCACCACCACTACCACCACGATCGACCCAACCAAGCGCTCGATAACCGAACCCCGTCCGAAGAACTGTGCAACTAGATTCACTAGTGCTTTGGCACGCCTGCACTGCAGGGTCGAATTCGGTGGTGTGGTCCGAGTCGACCCTGCAGTCGACGCTTGTCGAAGTACTATTTCCGGAAATTTAATGATGATGTATGAAGTTCCGTAACGTGTTAGCCAATAGTTACCAATGATCGATCTCGATATCGACATGCGGCAGTACGATTGCCCGTTTATCGACACGACCGACGACGTCGATATCGCCTTCTCCGCGGTCCAGTGGCAACTCGATACGAGCGATGATCAACTCGAGACGCGACTCATCGCGAGAGGCGAGTCGAGGGGAGCCCTCGAGGACGGACTCAAGGCGCTTCGAGCGCATCCGAACATGCGGGAGTGTTACATCCTCTCGAAGCGAGAGAACGTCGCCCAGATCGGGACGACGATCGAGCAGACGAACGCGATGGAGACGATCCAGCAAAACGGCGGCTACATCACCGGCCCGTTCCAGATCGAGCACGGTCGGGAGCGCTGGCACGTCGGGTTCGACGACGACGACGCCGAGGATCATGCCCTCGCCGAACTCGAGCGCCACAACGACTACCACGTCGAGGACCGCGACCAGTTCGGCCCCACGCCGCTTTTCGACCTCCTCGAGAACTCCGACAGCGCTATGGAGTTACTCGAGGGGTGTCGGTCGCTGACCGAGACCGAACGGGAGACGTTCGAGGTCGCCTCCCGAAACGGCTACTACGAGACGCCGAGAGAGACGACTCTCGACGAACTCGCGGATCACTTCGAGATCTCGAAGACGGCCGTCTCGATGAACCTCCGGCGCAGCGAACGCAAGATCCTGAAAGGTGCGCTGTCGGCACTCGACGGGATGGTGGGCCGCGAGGAACTCTGATACGGAACGCTGTCCGGTGGATTGGTGCAATCGCAGGACTGCTCGCGGTTTCACCGTCGATGACCGACAGCAGTCCGGACGACAGTAAACCGTATCAGCATAATTCGAGGTGACCCTCCGACCTCAAGGAGCGAGCGAAGTCGTTCGAAAGACCGGAGGTCTTTCGTGATGACGAGACGTTCCGCGTCTCGAACCACGAGCGAGTAGGTCGGAGAGGACAGCGAGGGATCGAAGATCCCTCGAGCCGTGCGAACGGGCTACGGCCCGTGAGCAGAAATCGACGAAGGATGGCACAACCGCACGACAGTAGCTACCCGACTCCCCGGAGCTATAAGTACCGTTGGGAAGTGATCTGAAATATAGGGGTGCGTCGAACCGCGCCGGTCAAACTCATTGTCCCCGATGAGCACCGCGACGAGCTCCACGAATCCGCTCGACAGTTCCTTCACTGCGCGAACCGTGCCGTCGAGTTCTGTTGGGATGACGAGACCTACACGGACTGCATTACGGCGAATACGACCGCACGGGACGCGCTCTACATGGAACTCCGAGAGGAAACCGACCTTACCGCCAACCTCGTTCAAGAAGCCATCCGACGCGCCGTTCAAGCGACAAAAGGGTGCGTCGAACGGTGGAAACAGGGCAAGCGGGTGAGCCAGCCGCAGTTCACATCATGGAACTATTTACCGGTACCCGCTCCACGAGCCACGGATGTGTCGGCACCGACGGACAGAAAACCGTATCATTCGCACCGGATGCGGTCCGTACCTTCTTGCCAGTCGCCGATATACCACGCTGTATGGACGAACTCTCACTCGGCGTTCCCGAACCGATCCTCGAACGATTGCCACCGGAGGACGAGACCGTCGCAGCCGACATGCGAGAAGCGATCGCAGGCTGGGAGCAACGACTCAACGACGTGATCGACGAAGCGGACGACGACCGGGAGGCTGCCACGCAGATCCTCGAGGCGATCGACCGATTCGAGGAACGCTACCAGACGTACGACGAACTGGTGCCGGAGCTGCGTGCGTGGGGACAGTCCCCGATCTACGCACTGGCGTGGCGGACGCTGTACGCGGACGTCATCGCTCAACTGTACGACCACGACGACCTCGGAGAACACCTCGAGCGGGAACGAAACGCACGGCTGGTCCAAGACGGCATCAGACTCCGTGATCTGTAGTTCCCAACCGAAATGATCCGTCGTTGTCGACCGGGACCGAGGCCGTCACGTACGTTTGTGGCCGCTCTCCTCCGTCGGTTCGAGACCATGCCGGGCAACCGCTCGAGCGACTGGCCCCTCCGAGTGAAGGCACCAACTGAAAACCCCTGGTCGGTGAAACCGGTCTATGGCCTCGATCCCCAAGGAGGTTCACGACCTGTTCGAGAAACGTACGTTCGCCCACGTCGCGACGCTGACCGACGACTGCGATCCACACGTCACGCCGGTGTGGATCGACTACGACGCCGATGACGACCGGTTGCTGTTCAACACTGAACGCCACCGCCGCAAGCTTCGCAACCTCGAGGCGAATCCCTCCGTCGGTCTCAGCATGATCGATCCGGACGATCCATACCGTCACTTCACCGTCATCGGTGACATCGAGGAGATCACGACCGACGGCGCTCGAGAACATATCGACGAACTTTCCCGGCGCTATCTGGACCAGGACTACCCGCAGCCGATCGAAAGCGAGCGCGTGATCGTTCGCATCCGTCCGAACGAAGTTATCGTCTGAACACCGTCAGACGCACGTCAGCCACACGTCGGAACAGAATCCTGGGGCTTTTTAACCCGGTTCGTTGGACGGCCGGTATGGGGCCCGGGGAATCAACGAGCGTCAAGATCGCCAAGAAAGTCGCCGCACGCGACGGAACCAGTCCGAGTGACCTCCAGCCACCGCTGTACGCGGCGGTCGATACGGACGCACTGGACGCCCTGTTTCGTCCGTCGACGACACGCGAAACCGACCTCCGTCTCGAGTTTACCTACCGAGGATACACGATTTCGGTCACGCCACCTCAGGAAATCGAAATCGAACCGAGGTGTTCGTCCGCCGAACCACCGGTCGACTGAGACGAATTGTTGTCTCACAGAACTGCCCTCGATCACGAGGGGTACTGATAGGGATTATCGTAGGAGTTCATCGTTTCCCAGTGAAGAACCGAGAGACAGTGCCGAAAGAGAGGATTCGAAACCGGTGGTTGGCTACGATAATCCCTATGAGGACAAATCTCACACTGGCAGGTTGCCACGGATCCATCGTCAGCAGATAGAAATGGCCGGCGCAGATTACGAACCACGCCCAGACGTGCTCGCTTCGCTGTGCGCGACTGGTCTACTTCGAATCTGCTTGGTTCCATTTGTCCGCATCGCAAACTCGTCGCTTCGCTCCCCGTTTTGCGATGCGGGAAAAGTGGGCCGGCGCAGATTCGAACTGCGGTTACGGCCACCCGAAGGCCGAAGGATACCAAGCTACCCCACCGGCCCGCATTTCGAAAGTGATCATCCGAGCGTTTAACGGTTCCGAAACCGTTCATCGGCTGAGAGAAAAGGACCAAAATACGCCCGACGTGACCCGGTCGGTTCGCCGTTAGCAACCGGGGAATCAGCTACCAGCGCTCGTAGCCGTTCGTATCCAGAAAGTGATGAGCGATCGTGATCGCTTGATCGGCGTGCACCAGCTCCGGACCGAGTCGAAGCCGCCGGTCGGCGGCGGCCTCGAGCGTCCGGCGCTCGTCGTCGGTGAAATCCCGGTGGTCCGAGAGGACGAACGTCGGATCCGCGAGGTCGCCGGCGTCGACTACTGGATCGCCGTCCTCGTGTAGTTCGATGATCGGCCCGTCCTCACCGACGGACTCGAGCGTCTCTTCGAATCCGCGGCGGTAGAGTTCGACGCCAGGGCTCGGTTCGGCGGGGAGTGCACCGATCGCCTCGCCCCGATGCTCGAGT
This sequence comes from Natrialba sp. INN-245, assembly GCF_009807105.1. NCBI lineage: Archaea > Methanobacteriati > Methanobacteriota > Halobacteria > Halobacteriales > Natrialbaceae > Natrialba > Natrialba sp. INN-245. The sequence goes on from NZ_WUBV01000012.1 coordinate 16,138, forward strand.
GCGTTCCGGACGAGTGCGGCGGTGCTCCGTTCGTCCGGATTGAGACGACGAAGCTCGCGACCGTCGAACGAGATCGTGAGTTCGTCCTGGGCCACGAGGTGGACGCGGACGTCCGAACGGATGCCGTGGGAGGTGACGAACGAGGCGGTGATCGATCGGCAAAGCGCGTCGAGGCGGCCGGCGCCGCCGGCGAGGTCGTCGAGCGAGAAATCGGGATCGGTGGGAACCTCGTGGCCGACGAGTACGAACTGGCGCATACTCGGGCTACGGACGGCTGAGGGATAGCCGCCACGATTCCGTGCGGTACGCTCGGCCGGGAGACGGTCTGACACGATTTCGGCTACTCGTCTCGAGACGGAACACGTCTGCCGCGTTCGAACAGTACGCGTACGTACCCCAGTCCGGGTGCTCCGTCACGGTACCAGACGACCGCCGCGAGGACGAACAGTCCGAACTGGAACAGTTCGTAGGGCCCCATCGCATAGTAGGTAAGAATCGCGTCCAGCACTCCGTCGACGGGATCTTCCGGCGGCTGTTCGACCAGCGGCCAGAGGAGGAACTCGGTTCCGGAGAGGTCGCCAGTGAGCACCGAGGGTGGGACGTCGGCCAGGAGATGAGAGAGGTGACCGACGACGAACGCGACGCCGACGCCACGAGCGTCGAAGCGGATCGCCAGGGCGTAGACGGCCAGAACCAACACCGCGGCGAACAGAAGCGAGTGACCGAGCGTGCGACCGCCCGGGAGGACGTCGAACGTCCACGCGAGCGGTTTGTCGATCAGGTCGGGGAGCTGTGAGCCGATCGCGAGTGCGATCGCCGGAAGCGAAAGCGGCGGACGATCGTACTGGTAGTGGGTGTAGGCAGTATACAGGAGATAGGCGACGGCGAGGTGTCCCCAGGGCCACATCGCTCTCCGATTCCGTGTGGAAGCGGATAAACGGATCGCCGTGTTTCGGTGCCAGCGGATCCTCGCAGCCCGCCAGTCGGTGCCGGCGGATCCTCGCAACCCGCCAGAGTGCTCGAGCACCGGAATAGAGATGGGATGGCACAGGCAGGGTCAACCGTTACCCCTTCCCCAGCCGGGTGTGGTGATATGGCGAAATCACAGCCGTCGCAGACCGACCGACAGGGACGTCAGCTACTCACGATTCTGGAGGGGCGGACCTGCCCGGTCTGTCCAGACGGCGAACTCGAGCGAGCGACGTACAAGGACAACCGAGCCGTCGTCTGTGACAGTTGCGGCACGCCGCAGGCACAGGTCTGGTCCTCCTCGTGACCGGTTCCTGCGGGTCGCTATCCGATCCGTCGGCTGCCGAATCGAGGCTCGCCGGAGCGATCGTCAACCCAACTGCGCGTCGGTGATCCGCAATCGCCTCGAGACCCGTCCCACTCACGCTCGTACTCGAGGTCGATCCACCGGTCCATGTGCGGCCCGTCGACCACCAGGGTCTCAGAACCACCTTTTTTCCGCTCGGGTCGACTTCGTCGACCGCTCGCGCAAAAATCTGGACCAAAAAAAGCCGCTCGTTCGCTTCGCTCACTCACGGTCGAACCAATCACTCCAGTTGCGCGTCAGTGATCCGCAACCGACCCCGGGACCCGTCCCACTCACGCTCGTACTCGAGGTCGATCCGCCGGTCCATGTGCGGCCCGTCGACCACCAGGGTCTCGAACTCCCCACCTTCTCCCAGAATGTGAACGCCGTACTCGTCGTGTAGTTCCTCGAGTTCGGCGAGCGTCTCGCAGTCGAGTGTTCGTCCGAGCCAGGAATCGTCTAACCCGTAGGCGGCGACCTGGACGATCAGGATCTCGAAGCCAGCCTCGAGCATCGAGTCGGCGAGTTCTCGTGGATCTTCCTGCCACAGCGGCGCGAACAGCTCACACCCCAGACGCTCGCACATGGCTTCGATCCGGTTGGTCTGATACTCGCTCTCGACGGCACCGGCCGTCAGGCCCGCGATCCCACCCTCGAGATTCCGATCGAGCGTCTCGAGGGCGGCTTCGAGCGGCTCGAGTTCGTCGTCGCCCTGCTCGCTCGAGTCGTCGGCCAGCCCCGCCTCGAGGTCGCCCGGATCGACGTCGACGAGTTCGATACCGACGCTCTCGGCGGCGAGTTCGGCGAGTTCCGTCGCGGGAACGTGGTACATGTACGAGTCGTCGCTCGGGTGGACGGTGACCAGTCGCCGAACGTCGAGGCCGTCCTCGAGAGCGCGGTACAACGCCCACGAGGAGTCCTTCCCGCCGGAAAAGAGGCTCACCCAGGCCCCGTCTGCGTCGCTCATGGTTGTGCGTGCATCTACGGGGGTAAATGGGTGACGAGTTACGCGTCCAACTGAAACGTTCGCCCGACTCGCTGGTGAACGCGAACCCGTCCGGTACGTACCGACGGATCGGAACCCGACCGTCTCGTACGGATTTCTGTCCCGATCTCCGGGTACACCCGCCCCACGGTCGCAGTGCGTCGGCACTGACGGACAGGAAACCGTATCACTCGCCCTCGTCGGACTCCGGTTCGGCGCTCGAGTCGCCATCGACGCCGGTGGCAGCCGTCGAACCCGATCGTGAGTTCGTCCGGTCGTCGACGATTTCGACGCCCGTCTCGTCGTTTCCGGCGCCCGTCGACCCCGTCGGTGGCGGTCCGCCGTCCGTCAGGCCGGACGTGGCGCTGGCTCCGTCGTCGAGTTCCGTTTCGTCTCGGCCGCTGAGCGACGCTGCCAGTCGAGCGCCGACGAGACTGACCGCGATCGCGGCGACGACGTACACCGCCAGCCGCTCGCTTGCGGTGACGAAGACGGTTTCGACCGGAAGGGTTCCGTGGCTGGCGATCTCGACCGGATCGATGAGCCCCTGTTGCTCGAGGAAGTACGCCGAGAAGCCACGGATCACGAGCCCGACCGAGAGCACGACGAACGGCAGGTTGAGATAGGAACGCCGGATCGGTTCCTCGCCGATCAGCTCGTCGAGGACTCGACCGGCACTCGCGGTGAGCGCGGCGACCGCAAGCCACGGGATGCTATCGTACGTAAACTGCATCGTCGGAATCACGATACCCGACTGATCCTCGAGATTCGAGACACCGAGCCCTCCTGCGAAGAGGCCAACGAGAGTCAGTCCGGCGGCGGCGACGTAGGTGACGACCGACACCTGTCCGGAGTACAGCGACTCCCGGACCTGGTGGGCGGCACCGGTGATGATCTCGTCGATGCTAAAGCCCTTGTAGAGCAAGAAGAGGCCGATGACGCTGGTGATCGCGGCGGCACCTTCCGCGGGTCCGACGACGGTCGCGAGCATCGGGAACACGAGAAGCGTCAGGCCGATCGGGACGAGTACGGTCTGGCGAAGTTCTTCGTCCGCGAGAAACTGCTTGAGCAGGTAGTACGTCGACTCGATGTCCCGGGCCTGCCGAACGACGACCCGGTCGACCGAGTCGACCTGGACCCGACTCTCGACGACCGGGACGAGCCGCTCGTCCTCTGCGCTGTCGATGACGACGACCGCGGACTCCGGCTCGTACTCGGCGATGAGTTCGTCGAGTTGGCGAGCGACTGCTCTGTCTGCCGAGACCATCGACTCTCGGTCCCCCGAGACGACCGCCACGACCGCCTCCTCGTTCTCGTCGCGGAGGTTCTGGGCGACGCGAAGCGTCTCGAGCAGGGAGTTGACCCCCGAATCCTCCGGATCCGCGAGGCCGATGTCGGTCACGAGCGCGCGGACTGCCTCCCAGCCGACGATCGGCGAGCGGAGACCGGCTTTCCGGCCGACGTCGTCGGTCCGGTCGAGACAGACGACCAGCGTTGTCACGGTACCTGTTCCTTTCTGTGTGACGATAAAACCACGTACTCGTTCGCCAAGCTCGTCGAGCGACCACCCCAAACCGCCACGGTAGCGGCGCTTTCGTTCACGTACCGGTTCTCTCGATTTCCAGAACTGACGACAGCAAACCGTCTCAGGACCGCAGTCGAAACTCCCTCGGTTCGGCCAGTCCGGCGATACCGGCCCCGAAGGCGTAGGCGACGGATCGCGCGCCGGCTCCCATGCGAGCGACCAGCGGCCGCTCGGGTTCGAACTCCTGGACGGTCACCTCGTCCGTCTCGAGGCGATCAGCGAGCACCTCCTCGACGTCCCGGCGGGTGCCGAGTTCGTCAACCAGGTCCAGTTCGTGAGCCGACTCGCCGAGGTAGATTCGGGCCTCGGTGTCGCGGACGAACTTCGGCTCGAGATCCCGGCCGTCGCTGACGCGCTCGACGAACGTCTCGTAGTAGTCGTCGATCACCCCCTGCAGGTACTCGCGTTCGTCGTCGTCCATCTCCTTCAGCGGCGTTCCGGCGTCTTTGTACTCGCCGGCCGCCAGCCGTTCATACGAGAGACCGATCTTCTCGGCGAGTTCGCTCGCGTTCACCCGCGAGCCGATGACGCCGATCGAGCCGACGATCGACCCTTCGCGGGCCCAGAGTTCGTCACAGCCGCTTGCGATCCAGTAGCCGCCGCTTGCACAGACGTCGGTCGCGTAGGCGATCGTCGGCCCCTCGAAACGATCGGCTGCGAGCCTGATGTCGTCGCTCGGGACGACCTCTCCACCGGGGGTGTTCAGTTTCACCAGTAACGCCTGTACGTTGTCGTCGTCGTTCGCCCGATCGATCTGTTCGACGATGTCGTCCGCCGGCGTCGCTCGCGGACTCGAGGGGAGCGCACCACTCCCACCGTCACGCGTAATCGGCCCCTCGACTGCGACCTCGGCGACGTCGTAACCGGGAAACAGCGAGCCCGCGATGCTTCCGGCGATCTTGACGCCAACGAGTAACACGCCGAGTGTGAGGACGACACCGAGTAGCTCCGCCACCGTCTCTGGATAGACGACGAACAGTCCAACGCCGAGGACGGCAAACAGCACCGTTCCCGACAGCACGATCGCGAGCCGACCGATTCCAGCCTTACTGACCATCGATCACACCTCGAGTCATATCACCGTCTGCGTGTGCTGACCTGTTAAAAGAGTCGTCTGCCGCATCCACCGACGGCATCGCTCGGTGTCGAACCGTCGAAAATCGAACGGAAGACGAATCGAAGCGACGACCGCGGTTACAGGAGCCCGGTCTTCTGGAGCTTCATCAGGTCCTCGGTATCGAGGGTCTCGCCTTCCTTGAACTTCTGATAGATCTCCTCGGCTTCCTCTTTGGCTTCCTCTTTTTTCTTGTCGCGTTCGGACTTGCGCTCCTTTTCTTCTTTCTTGTCCAGTTCGCGCAGACGCTTCTGGACGCGCACGAAGTCCTCGTGGTGCTGGTCGGCGGCCTCCTGGGCCTCGACGAACGAGTCGTGCATGTCGTCGGCGTCGTCACGGATATCGTCAGCCTCGCGGTAGGCCTCGATCATCTGGTTGTGGTGTTCCTGGGCCTTGTCCGCGAGTTCAGTGACCTTCTGGTGGTGTTTGGAGGCCTCGGAGCGAACCTCCTCGGCTTCCTCGACGAGTCCCTCTAGGTCCTCGTTCTGGTCGAGTTTCTGCTTTCGCTCCTCGTACTCCTCGCGTTTGGACTCGATCTTCTCGATGAGCTCCTTTTCTTCCTCACTCGAGAGGACCTCGGTCTGCTGTTTGAACTCGAGTTGCTCGATCTCTTCTTTGAGCTTGTCGAGGTCCTTGCCCTCGTCGAGTTCCATGTCCGATTTGAGCTTCTCGACCTTGTCGAACAGCTCGTTGGCCTCCGCGTTGAGTTCGTTGCGTTTATCCTTGTGCTCTTGGACCTGCTCGTTTAACTCGTCACGCTGTTCGCGGTGTTCCTGGGCCTCGTCGACCTTCTCGCGTGTCTTCGCGTTGAGGTCGTCGCGTTTCGAGGCTCGCTCGGAGGCCATCTGGTTGAGATCGTTTCGCCGATCTCGCAGTTGGCCCGCCATCTTGATGAGCTGTCCTTTCGATTTGTTTTCAAGGTCGTCTTCCGTCAGTTCGATGTTTTTCGATTCGTCTACCATGTGTTATTCAAACCTCTGTGCCATACCCGCACCGGAGTGGTCGGACCGACCACCGACGCATTCGTCGCTGGTGACGTACGTCGGTATCGGCCGAAGAGAGCGACCGCTCGGAATCTGCGAAATCTCGGTGAGTAAGATTTCCTGTCATCGATCGTCGAGCGATACGCGCCCCGGTGGCGTTCTGGTACCCGTGAATACTGTCGCCTGTAATTTAAAAGTACCGATCGAAAAAACCGTGAAAACCGTTAGCAGACGCCCCGTCGTCCGTGTTGGACAGTAACATGCCGACCCACACGACATATAAACGGGTGGACGAATTCGACTCGGAGGGATTATCGTCGCCAACCGATCGCTTCGCCGCTTGTCTGTCGACACCGTGTCTCGACCGACGGGCGGGTAATCCATGGACTTCTACGATAATCCCTATCAGTTTCTCCACTCGAGGCGGCGACCGACCGACGCCGTCGCCGCGTCGCACCTCGTGTGATTGGGTGTGGCGTGGCTATTTCCCGGCGTGACGCAGACGGATCGCCGCCCCGTACTGCGGGGTCGCGATCCGTCTTATACGGATTGCTGTACCGATGTACCGGCGAACTCGTACCTGTCTGCGGGTTCGGCGGTAGCGATTGACAGTATACCGTATCAGAATAGGTTCTCGAGGCGGTCGTCGGTGAGCTGGTCGACGTTCTCGTCGGGATCACGCGCCTCAGTCTCGTTTGCCGTCTTCGCACGCTCCATGAACTCGTCGAGGCGGGCCGAGCGTTCGGCCCCGCCGAGCAGGACCAACGCGCCCAGTCGTTCGCTTTCGATGGGGAAGTCGCCGCCACGGACCTGCATACTGTCGATTTCGTCTTCGACCCACCGGCGGGCCCGCTCGACGCCCTTGCGGGGGATGCGATCGGGCTCGCCCGCGATGACGACGAGCGCCGAGTCAGCTGCGGTCGCAGCGGGCATGCTCGTTCCGGTCAACAGCGCTTGTCTCGTGACCGTCATGGTCACCTGGATGTTCTCGGCGCTGTCCTCGCTTGCAACCTCGCTTGCGTACCCCAGCACGGAGACGCCGCCGGAGCGAAGCGTGTTGATGACCTCACTCGAGTCGACGACGCTCTCGCCGACGCCCTCGGTCGCCTCACCCGAGGCAAACAGCAGGCCGACACGCCGGGCGATCTTCTCGTTGATCGTCTCGAAGGCACCCTCGACGCTCTCTCCCTGTTCGTGCCAGGAGTCGTTGTCGATCAGGAGCGTTGAGTCGGCCTCCCTGAGCAGCGTCTTCAGCGAGCGGCCGGCGTTGGCCTGGTACAGTGCACCCTCGTTTCGGCCCGGAAGGACGCCGAGTGCGTAGACGGGGACGTCGTACACCCGCTTCAAGTGGTGAACGAGAACGGGTGCGCCGCCGCTTCCCGTCCCGCCACCGAGGCCGGCGATCACGAAGATTGCCTCGGCGCGGGAAGTGACGCGGCCGTCCAGGTTGCCGAGGACCTGCTGAATGTCCGATTGCATGATCTCGGTACCGAGTTCGTTGTCGCCGCCGACGCCGTGACCGTTGACGCGGTCGGCGCCGATCAGCTGCGTGTCGACGAATTCGAGGGAGTGGAGGTCGGGTTCTGCGGAGTTGACGGCCAGGGCACCTTGAACGGCGTCGAAGCCCATGTTCGCGTCGAACCGGGCGAGCCGTTCGGTGACTTTCCCACCAGCCTGACCGATCCCGATCAGGGCGACTTTCATACAATTCGTCATACGCATGAGGGAAGTTGAACGTTCCGATGAGATACACGTGCTATCACGGGACGTGGACTGTCCCGATCGATCACCAGCCCAACCACCGATCGATCGCGATTGTTGAATGGTAACCCACTTGTGGCCGAGCGCTGTCGGTTTCGGTATGTTCTACGAACAGCGGATGGCCGTTCCCGGCTCGCCCGCCGAACTGCGAGCGGAGTACGAGGGCGACCTCGAGGCGGTCGTCGAGACCCACGGTCTGGATACCGTCGCCACGGAAACCGGGCTCGATCGGGACGTCGTCGACGCACTCGTTGCGGGCGACGCTCCCGACCTCTCACTCGAGGACGCAGCCGAAATCCAGTCGCTCGCGGAGGGCGCGCCCGATCCGGAGACGATCGTGACGATGGCCTGCGAGCACCTGCTTCTCGGCATGTCCACGGCGGTCCTCGATGTCGACGCCGTCGAGAGCGAACTCGAGATCGACCTGGACCCAAAGGAGATTCAACAGAAGATCGAACGCCGCGCGCCGATGTCCCTCGAGGAGTTCGTCCACATCCAGTACGTGATCGTCGACAACACGCCGTGATCGAACCGTTCCGGACGATACTCACTCGAAACGCGGCAGAACCTCGTCCTCTATAGTAGCCACTGAACGTCATTGCACACCTGATCGCCAGCGGGATCGGTGATCAGTGTGTGGATCATTTCAGTTACTGTACCTCGAGCGACGACCCTATTGTCGTCGGCTCCCGACTCGGCGTATGCACGTCGCGATACTGGGCTGTGGATACGTCGGCCTCGAGCTGGGCCGACAGCTCGAGACGCGTGGACACGACGCGGTCGGCGTCCGGCGCTCCGCGGAGGGCGTTCGCCGGATCGAGGACGCCAGTCTCGAGGCCGTCCGGGCCGATATCACCGACCCCGACGCGCTGGCGGACGTTCCGGACGCAGACGCGATCGTCTTTATTGCGAGCAGCGGCGGCCGCGGGGCCGAGACAGCCCGCGAGATCTACGTCGACGGTCTCCGGACGGCGATTGAAGTCTTCGGCGAACGCGAAAACCCACCTGATCGGTTGGTCTACACCTCCTCGACGGGTGTCCACGGCGACCACGACGACGACTGGGTCGACGAACAGACGCCGCTCGAGCCGACGACGGAGAAAACCGCGGTGCTCGCCGAGGCCGAACGGATCGCCCTCGAGTATCCGACCGAGTACGGGTACGACGGCACCGTTGCGCGCTATGCGGGGCTGTACGGACCGGGGCGGTACCGACTCGAGCGCTACCTCGAGGGGCCGGTCACCGAGGGCTACCTGAACATGGTCCACCGCGACGACGCCGCGGGGACGGTCCGCTACCTGCTCGAGGAAGAGCTCGCGCGCGGTGACGTCGTTCAAGTCGTCGACGACGAACCCGCCGAGAAGTGGGCGTTCGCCGACTGGCTGGCCGACGAGTGCGACGTCGACCGACCGCCGAAGCGGACGAAAGCCGAACGGCTCGAGGACGACGACCTTTCTGACGCCGCCCGTCGACGGATCCTGACCAGCAAGCGGTGTTCCAACGAGAGGCTCCGTGCACTCGGCTACGAGTTCGCCTACCCGACGTTTCGCGAGGGGTATCGCGACGCGGTCGACGCGTACACGGGATGACAGTCACCTGGGGAGTGCGATCGGGTTCGGGGACGCGAACGTGTTCCTCTCCGAACCATCGATCGGCCAAAACAGGGGAAAATTCTTGGTAATTCAATATAAGTGTCCGGTATGTACGATCCCGGGCCCTCGAGGACCGTCGCGTTCGCCGACGTGGACGTTTCGTCCTTCGAGGGTGTCGTGGAGGGGGTTACCTCGCTCGAGCCGCTGGTTCTGTCGCTTCTGATCCTCGGCGTCGCCGCCCTGGTGCTCGGCGTCTGGTGGCTGATTCGCTGGTTCCGTCGCCCACCGGGCGCTCGCCTTCGACGAGTGCTCGCCGGCTACGACGATGTCTCCGTGTTGATGCATCCAAACCCCGACCCCGATGCGATGGCGTGTGCGATGGGCATCGCCACCATCGCCGACTCAGTCGACACGGAGACGACACTGCAGTATCCCGGTGAGATCCGCCACCAGGAGAATCGGGCGTTTCGCACGGTCCTCGGCCTGGATCTCGAGAGCGTCGAGTCGAGTTCCGAGCTCACTTCCGACGCAGTCGTACTGGTCGATCACAACACCCCGCGGGGCTTTACCGGCGCACAGACCGTCGAGCCGATCGCCGTGGTCGATCACCATCCCGGAAACGGGACCGGGACGAAGTTCACGGACGTCCGGACGGAGTACGGCGCGGCGGCGACGATCGTCACCGAGTACGTCCGGGAACTGGGCGCGACCACGGAGGACGAGGAGAACGGCGATGACGGAACACTCACCCTCACGCCGGAGCTCGCGACCGGTCTCCTGTACGGCATCCAGGCCGACACGAACCACCTCACCAACGGCTGCTCGAGTGCGGAGTTCGACGCCGCTTCCTATCTGTTCGACGCGATCGACGAGGACTTGCTCGAGCGAATCGCCAACCCGCAGGTCAGCGACGACGTGTTACAGATCAAAGCGACCGCGATCACCGAGAAACGCGTCGAGGGTCCGTTCGCGATCTGTGACGTCGGCACCATTTCGAACGTCGATGCGATCCCGCAGGCAGCGGACGAACTCATGCATCTGGAAGGGGTGACGGCGGTCGTCGTCTACGGCGAAAGCGACGGGACGATCCACCTCTCGGGCCGGTCGCGTGACGACCGCGTCCACATGGGCGAGACGCTCCGACACGCAGTCAGCGACATTCCGATGGCGAACGCGGGCGGGCACGCGCGGATGGGCGGCGGACAGCTCTCGGTCGATCACATGCGGGGGATCGGTCCGTCGGACGGTATCGACAAAGCCGAGTTCGAAGAACGGCTCTTCTCGGCGCTGTCCGGAGAGCGGTGAGAGGGGTTCTCGAGAGAGCCACTTCGCGATGAAAAACGTGATCCCGACGCGCTGTCGCGGCCACGGGTAGTTCGCGGGCCGTGTCGATGTGGTCGCTGTCGATTCCGAGTTCGACAGCCTCGGCGGATCGACTCGTTATCTGATCTCCTTCCACTCCTCGTTGCAGTCCGGACAGATCCGGACGGTCTTGATCTCGTCCGGATCGTTTTCGGTCTTCAGGGGCTTTTCACACTCGCTACAGACGAGACGATCGTACGTATCCTTCTCGAGGTCGCCTTTGCGTAGCGCCTTTCGGACTGATTTCATGTTCACTCTGTAGGAAGGTAGGGGAGAAAAAGACCGGGGCTTTCTGCCATTTCGTATAGAGTACCCGATAGCTTCCGTCCTCCCGTCTCGTTCGCCGGAGTCGTGGCCGTTTTATCGGTGGGGCCGAACACACCACCGATGGAGTACGTCCAGGAGCGAATCGCGACGCTCCACGACCTGAGTGGGGGCCGACGCTCCCCCGACGCGTCCGGCGACCTCGAGCGGGCGGTCGACGACACGGTCGTCGTCGTTCCGATGACCGACCGGGAGTGTGAGAGCCCCGCGGCCGACCGCGTGCTCTCGGAACTCGAGTCGCTCGATCCGGCCGCCGTTTTCGTTCCCGTGCGCGCGCCAGCGGAGCGCATCGGAACGTTTCGCCAGTGGCTCGAGTCGTTTTCGGTGCCGATCCAGTTGCTCTGGTGTAACTCGCCCGCGGTCGAGACGCTCCTTGCGGAGGCCGGGCTGTCGGGGGCGTTCGGCAAGGGACTCGACGTCTGGCTCGCACTGGGGCCGGCGGCCGACCGCGGCGAGTTCGTCGTCGTTCACGACGCCGACGCCCGGAGCTACGAGGCCGATCACGTACGACGACTCCTCACGCCGCTGTCGTTCGGATTCGAGTTCTCGAAGGGGTACTACGCCCGCGTCGAGGACGGTCAGCTGTACGGCCGCCTCTTTCGGCTGTTCTACGAACCGCTGATCGCCGCCGTTGGGGCCGAACACGACGAGCCGATCGTCGACTATCTCGGCGCGTTCCGGTACGCGTTGGCCGGAGAGTTCGCCGCCAGCGCGTCGCTGGCTCGCCACCTCCGCGCGCCACGAGCCTGGGGGCTCGAGGTCGGCACGCTTGGCGATGCGTTCGATCACGCTGGCTTTTCGGGGACCGCGCAGGTCGACCTCGGCCGGCACGTTCACGACCACCGCGCGGTCGCCGGCGAGACGGGACTCGAGGGAATGAGCCGCGAGGTCGCCGCCGAACTGCTGCGAGTCCTCGAGGAACGCGGTGTCGGCCTGGAGTACGAGACCCTCGCCGAGCGATGTCGCGTCGCGGGCGAGCGATTGATCGACGGATACCGGGCGGATGCGGCGTTCAACGGACTCGAGTACGACGTCGCGGGCGAACGGGACCAACTCGCTCGCTACGCCAGGTCGATCGGCGAGCCAGGCCCCGACCGGCGGCTCCCCCGGTGGGTGGACGCGCCACTGGAACCGGAGGCGGTGCTCGCGGCTGCGCGGCCGTGGCTCGAGGGGCGGGTCGGATCGTCGGCCGGGGATTCATCGCGACAACCGACACAGAAGAGCGACTCGCGGTAACGGGTGTGCCCGACGCTATCAATCTTTATCAGCGCACCACTCGTTGGGAGCGGTATGAACGCGACCGCCGACGAACTGGCCGGCGTGGTCGATCTCTTCGGCGGACTCACTCGAGCGGAACTCGAGCGTGCGCTCTCGGAAGCGGCCTACCGTGCGGACGGCCGATCGGTCGACGACGCCGCGCTCTCGGCGGCGATCACCGATGCACTCGACTCGTTCGCCCTCGTTCGCTACGAGCGCTCGGACGATCCGTCGCCGCTTCTCGTCGCCGGCCCGACCGCGTTCCCGTCGGTTCCCGACCACGCCGAGGACGTTCCACACATCCTCGGGATCGATCGACGCGACCTCGACCGGAAGGCCCTCGGCGAATCGACGTCCGAGCGGTTCGTCGAGGCAGTCGACGACGCGATCGAACGCGGCGACCAGGATCGACTCGAGGAGCTGATCGACGTCAGTTACGACCTCGAGGCGTGGGCGCCCGTGGACCTGACGACGGAGCGAAACCGACTGACGGAGGCACTCGACTGAGATGAGCCGTTTCGATCTCGACCCTGTCGCGGCGCACACCCCCGTCGAGATAGACGATCAGCCGTACGACGCGGCCGTTCTCGCGCCGGTCGTCGATCGAAACGACGAGGACCACCTCCTATTTACGCGCCGGGCCGATCATCTCGGCGAACATCCGGGACAGATGAGCTTTCCGGGTGGCGGCGCGGAGCCGATCGACGACTCCCTCCTCGAGACGGCGCTCAGGGAGTCCGCCGAAGAGATCGGCCTCGGGTCCGAGGAGGCCGACATGATCGGCCAGCTCGACGACATTCGGACGATCACGGAGTACGCCGTCACGCCGTTCGTCGGACGGATCCCCGACCGGGAGTATCACCGCGACGGCAACGAAGTCGCCGAGATCGTCGTTCTTCCCCTTGCGGGGTTTCTCGACTCAGCGAACTACGAGTACGAACGGCGCGATCATCCCTACTACGGCGAAATGGTCGTTCACTACTTCCACGTCGACGGCTACACCGTCTGGGGTGCGACCGGCCGCATCCTCGTCCAGTTGCTCGAGCTCGCAACGGGGTTCGAAGCGCCCGAGCGCGTGGATCGTTCGCAGGTCTGATGGGGTGGTTCGGCAAGTCTGAGCCGGCACGTCCGGCCGGTGGATGCTGGAACGGACCACCCAGAGGTAAGTATGATCCGAACGCAGATGGCACTATGATATCGACACGAAGTCGCGTAACGAACTCCCGAAGTATCCGAACGCGACGGCTATCTGGCGTCTCGTCGCCTGGTCTACGATGACCGAAAGCGAGGACCTCGAGGCGGAACTCGCGGTCGGCACCGACGCGTTCACCGACCGCGGTGCGGGCTCGAGCGTTGCGGTCGTGGGTGCAGGCGCAGTCGGCGCGACAGCCGCGTACGAACTAGCACGCGAGGGAGCGGATGTGACCCTGTACGATCGAGGAACGGTCGCGAGCGGAGCGAGCGGCCGGGCCGCGGGAATCTGCTACGACGCGTTCGCCGACCCACTCGACGCCGATCTCGCCGGCGAATCGGTCGAGCGATTCAGAGCCCTCTCGGGCGAGGAGACGTTCCCGTTCGTCGAGTGTCCGTACGTCTGGCTCGCACGCGAGGGCGACGACGAGCGCGTCGATGCCGTTCGAACGGGCGTCGAGCGGATGCAAGAACACGGTATCGTCGCGCTCCAGGCGGATGGCGACGCGCTCGCCGACCGATTTCCGTCGCTTCGGACCGACGACGTCGCAGTCGCAGGAATCGCCGGCGCAGCCGGCTACACCGATCCGGCCAGATACACGGCGTGTCTCGCGGCGGCTGCCAGCGGCACAGGGGCAACCATCGAGACGGAGACGCCGGTCGCGATTCGAGCGGACCCCGCACGGATCGTCGTCGACGGCGAGGAACGCGAGTTCGACGCCGTACTCGTTGCAGCGGGTGGCCACACGAAACGCGTGCTCGCGGACGCGGGGATTTCGATCGCGATGAAGCCGTACCGAGTGCAGGCACTCGTCGCCGACGCCGACCTCGCGGAGCCGATGTGTTACGACGCCACCGGCGACTTCTACGTTCGCCCCCACGCGGAGGGGATCCTCGCCGGCAACGGGACCGAGGAACGCGAGGCCGATCCGGAGGGCTACGACCGCGACGCGGACTCGACGTTTTCGACCGACCTGATAGAGCGGGTCTCCCACCGGTTTCCCGCCGGCTCGTTCGACCTCGAGCGAGCCTGGGCCGGACTCTGTACGGCGACGCCGGACCGGGATCCGCTGGTCGGTAAACTCGAGTCGAAGCTGTACGTCGCGACCGGGTTCCAGGGGGAGGGAATCATGCGCGCACCGGCGATCGGCGCGCGGATCGCCGAAGAGCTACTCGGCGGGGACGGGATCGACGCCTACGACCCGACCCGGTTCGACGGCGACGAGGCGTTCGACGTCACGGAGGGGATGACGTTTACGTTCGAGGAGTGACGAACGTCCACACGGCCGGAGCGCGGTCCCGATTTTCCGGGAGATCAGAATGGAGTGCGATCGTCCAGGATGGGGCGCGGTTTACCGGAACTGACTGACAGTAAACCGTCTCAGTCGTCGACGGCGACGCCGTCGCCGGCGGAACTGGACGACTCCGCAGTTCCGGGGGCGTTCGGTCCGTCGACGCTACCGGATTCGTCAGTTTCGCCGGACTCGACACGGGGGGCAGCTTTCGGAATTTCAATGCGGATCGTGCCGTTCTCCGAGAGGGTCGCGGTTCCGGCGTCCGGCTCGACGACCGCATCCGACGGCAGTTCGGCTTCTCCGTCTAACGTCATCCCGCGACCGGGAAACCGCATACGATACCCCTCGCGGAACTCGCGAAATCGGTCGATACGAACTCTGACGTTTCCGTCGTGGTATCGCACCTGTACGTCGTCGGGTTCGGTATCGGGGGCATCGAAGACGACGAGATACGACGAGTCGGCCTCGAGAACGTCGACGGGGAGCGAGCGATAGTTCTGGACGTGGCCGTTCGCACGTCCGATCTGTCGATACAGACTGTTGCCGACCGCAGAACCGAACTCCTCGAGGGTCATACACGCTCACCTCGAGAGCGGGCGGCGGTCGTCGTTGTGGCGTCGGGAGCGAGGATGTGGGCGGAGCCGGGGGACATACTCGAGAATCCCTCTACGGTCTGTAGCTTCATATTGGTTTTGATGTGGGGAAATTAACGTCTGACGAACCGGCGGGTCGGCTGGCTCCAACCCGCAACATCGTGTTACAATTTGACCGGTTCCAGGGAATCGGTTTCACCACAGACCGGACACGAAAGCGCCGCAACCTCGAAGTCGTCGGGAACGTCGTAGGTGTAGTGGTTTTCGAACAGGTCCAAAAAACAGTCGTCGTCCGTACAGCGGACCTCCTCGGTCGGTGGCATACCCGGTTCGAGGGCCTCCGGCTATATCAACGCTGGGAGAGCAGCGACGCATCCCCCGTCCGTTCCCCGATGTAGTCACCGTTTTACCGCTCGAGGCGCTACCTCGAGCCATGACTGACCCCGAAACGCTGTCGGTGACGATCGTCGACGGCTACGTCGACGAGCCCGCCCACTTCGGGGTGCCGCCGTACGTTTCGACGTACCCACGATACGCGGCGGGAGCGCTCGTGGACGCGGGCGTCCCACGTGAACAGATCACCTATCATACGATCGACGGCCTGCGGGACGAACAGCACCGGTGGCGCGACGTCGACGAGGCCGACCTGCTGATCTACCTCGGTGGGATGACCGTTCCCGGCAACTACGTCGGGGGAACGCCGGCCGAACCGGACGAGGTTCGAAAACTCGCCTGGACGGCAAGCGGAACGAGCCTGATGGGTGGTCCAATCAAGTTCGGCGTCGGCGACGCCAACGAGGGGGCGACCGAGACCGAACGCCAGGATCTCGATTTCGACTTCGTCGCGAAAGGCGACGTCGAGGCCGCCGTCTACGATCTCGTCGAGAGCGGTCTCGAGGGGTTCAACAACCGAATGCGCGATATCGACGAGGTCTCGCGGTGGGCCCGGGAGGGCGCGTTCGTCGTCGAACAACACCCGAATCACCCCGACTACCTCATCGCCGAACTCGAGACCTCGCGGGGCTGTGCCTACCGGTGTTCGTTTTGTACCGAGCCGCTGTACGGCAACCCCGAGTTCCGGCCACCGCCGACGGTCGTCGGCGAGGTCGACGCGCTCTCGGATTTCGGCGTTCGACACTTCCGAATCGGCCGCCAAGCCGACATTCTGGCCTACGGCGGCGACGGCGAAGCGCCGAACCCCGACGCGCTCAGACAACTCTACAGCGGCATCCGCGAGGTCGCACCCGATCTCGAGACGTTACACCTCGACAACGTGAACCCGATCACGATCGTCGAGTGGCCCGAGAAGAGCCGCGAGGGGCTCCGGATCATCGCCGAACACAACACGCCCGGCGATACGGCCGCCTTCGGTCTCGAGTCGGCCGATCCGGTGGTCCAGGAGGAGAACAACCTGAACGTCAGCGCCGAGGAGTGTTTCGAGGCCGTTCGGATCGTCAACGAAGAGGCGGGGTGGCGCCCGGGTGGGCCGAGGGACTCGAGGCCCGCCGACGGCGCGAGCGCGGGCCCCGAGGACGCGCCCGCCTTTGGCGACGAAGCACCCCGCCGGCTCCCCAAGTTGCTTCCCGGAATCAACCTCCTGCACGGTCTCAAAGGCGAACGCGAGGAAACCTACGAGCGCAACCTCGCGTTTCTGCGGCGAGTCTACGACGAGGGGTACATGCTCAGACGCGTCAACATCCGGCAGGTGATGTCGTTCGACGGGACCGAAATGTCCGAGACGGGTGCCGAGATCGCAAACGAACACAAGAAGCTGTTCAAACGCTACAAGCGCCAGGTTCGTGAGGAGATCGACAACCCCATGCTCGAGCGCGTCGCCCCGGCGGGGACCGTCCTCCCGGACGTTCACCTCGAGTACCATCAAGACGGGACGACGTTCGGCCGTCAACTGGGAACGTACCCGTTGCTCGTCGGCATTCCGGGCGAGTGCGATCTCGGGCGAACGATCGACGTCGCTGTCGTCGATCACGGCTACCGATCCGTCACCGGCGTCCCCCATCCGCTCGATCTCAACGACGCCTCGATCGACGAACTCACGGCGATCCCCGGTATCGGCGACCGGACGGCCGGCGACGTCGTCATCAACCGCCCCTACGAGTCGGTCACGGACGCCGATCTCGACCTCGAAGTCGATCTCTCGCGGTTCGCGACGGCTCGCGGGTCCGGGCGTGCCGACTGAACCGAACTGCTGTAATTTCGCTGTCAGTGGCCGATCACAGCCTGAACGACATCCCCATGGAACACCGGGTTCTCGGTTGCCGGCGCTCGAGCGGTCGGTAGTTCTATTATGGAGGGGGAACTGAGAAGCTATTGAGGGTCTACCTGTGGAAATATCTGAAAAACTCCTGTGTCTGTTCAGTACGGAGGTCACGGCCGAGGAGGATCGGTACGTTATCGAGGTACCACGTCAGGAAGTCGAAACTGGCGACATCGATCCGGGAGATGTCTACCGCGTTGCGCTCATCTCTCGAGCGGCGGACGGTGCCGACGAGGACTCGACGGCAACGAGCCCACCGAGTGCGCCGTCGGAGCCACAACCGCCGGTCGACATCGGGGAGACACGGTACGTCGAGATCGAAGACATCGGCAAGCAGGGGGACGGAATCGCCCGCGTCGAACGGGGATACGTCATCATCGTCCCCGGTGCCGAAGTCGGTGAGCGTGTCAAGATCGAAGTCACCGAAGTCAAATCGAACTTCGCCGTGGGCGAGATCATCGAAGAGACGTTTTAACACGATTTCGCGACGTTGTCACCAACGCCGACCGCGTGGCGACAACGTCGCCATTGTAGACGGGTGCGGGCTACGGCCCCTCCCCACTCGTGTAACAACCCCGACCGATCCTACCGGCTCGGAATCGTCTCGCGAAACGTCTCGGGATCGTCGTGGAAACAGTCGCCGACGACGATCGCGTCCGCGCCGGCCTCGAGGATCTCGGTCGCCTTCTTGGCGCTGTCGATCCCACCGCCGTACAGAAGCGTCGTCTCCTCGAGGTATCGTGAGGCCGCTTCGACGTCCGCCGGTCCGCCGTAGGTTCCGGAGTACTCCACGTAGAAGATCGGAAAGCGGTAGAACGTCTCCGTCGCGAGTGCCGCGCCGGCGATCTTCTCGGGGGTCCACGTCGATTCGACGCCGGCGCGGTCCGCCGCCGCCGACTCGAGGTTCTGGACGACGTATCCCTCGCCGAACAGCTTCGCGGCGAGTTCGGAGACCACGTCGACGCCTTTCGACGCGATGAGGTCGCCCACGACTGGCACACTCGAGCCGACGGTTTTCTCCGGTTTCCGGCCGATTTCCGTGAACAGATCGACGTGTTTGCCGACGAAGTGATCTCGGTCGCCGTTGTAGACGGCGGGAACCGCGAGCGCGTCGACGGCGTCGATCGTCTCTCGGGAGACGTGTGAAGAACTGTTGGGCTCCTGGCAGACCGGTACCGACGGCAGGTGCTCGTCGATCGCCCCGATCGCCTCGAGCGTGTTCGTCTCGGTAACGTCGTCGGAACCGCCGACGGGGATCAGATCGGTTCCCCCGAGCACTTCGAGGTCGGACGGAAGCTCCTTGGCGGGATCGACCTTCGTGACGTGTGTGATCGGATCCCAGTCGATAGTCATGGTCGACGTTCGAAGAGCCGACTCAATTTCCTATCGGTCCGACGCCGATGGTCGGTTCTGTTCGCGGATCCGATCGGGGTCGACGACTCACCGCTCGAGGGGCGTTCCGTCGAGCCGTTTCGCCCCCTCGGAGTCGTGGACGACGATCTCGCCCGGGCTGGGATCGGCGGGTTCGTAGGCGTCCCGGACGGCGATCGCCTCCTCGCGTTCGCGGACCGCCCGCTCTTTCAATGCGCGAGCGAGGTCCTCGGCATCCGCGCGCGGAATCTCGGTTCCCAACCCTTCACACTCGTGGGCGCGGACCACTCCCTCCCCGTCGACGGTCTCGCCCATCGGCTGGCTCGTGCCGGTGGCCCCTCCGTCGCGCGAGTCCGACGGTTCCTCACTCGCAGCGTTCGTGAGGTCGACGCTGAACGGATACGTTCGACAGATCAGCGGCCGATCGTCGTGGACGGTACAGCTCCCGACGCCGGCGTCGTCCTCCTCGTAGAACGTGCAGTCTCCACAGCCGTCGGTCCGAAGCGCCCACTCGAACGTCTCGCCCTCGAGGCCGTCCTCGCCTTCCGAGAGCCCGTACGGCATCGGGCGGGCGACGTCTCGCCACTCGCGGGCGGCGCTCGAGTCGGCGTCGTCGTTGGCGGCGGTCGCGTTCGTCTCTCCGCCGCCGCGATCCGCAAGTGTCGACTTCGCGACGCCGCCGTCGGCCGGGGACTGGCCGTCGTCGACGAGGATGCGTATCTCGTCGGGGAACACCGTTGCAGTGTGTTCGTCCTCGCCGTGGCCCGTACAGCAGGCACCACAGCGGGTACACTCGAAACCGATGGACTCGATTGCGTCCGCGAGCTCGGCAACCGACAGCGAGCGGGCATCTGCCAGTTCGGCCTCGAGCGATCGCACGCGAGGCTGTAGGGCGCGGACGCGCAAAAGACGGTCGATCGCGTTCGCGGACTCGACTTGCCGGCCGGCGTCGACGTGGAACCGTGGTCCGCGAACCGGGCGTGTGAGTGTCCGGCGTTTAGAGGGGGGCGGGGTACGTTGATGTGTGTGTCGGGAGACGTTCGAGTATGGACATCTCCTCGTTACGCGTGCGGTATCACCTCGTTGGGACGGTGATCGTCGTCCTCGTCGTCGGGGCGTACCAGTATTGGCAGAGCGGGATCGATCCGGGGTTTCTCGCCGGCGTCGCGATCGTCTACTTCGTTCTCTCGCTCGCGATCGACCACGCACAGAACCGTTAACGAGAGTCGTCGATCCGCTCAGAAATCTTCGCCCCGGCTCTCGTCCTCGTCGCTCGAGCCGTTGGGAAACTCGTAGGTTGCGATCTCCGTCGAGTCACAGACCGGACACTGCGACACTGGTTCGTCGAACTTCGAGCCGCAGTGGCGACACTCGTGGAGCACCGCGTCTTCGTTCGGCGCGTCGTCGTCCCGCTGGAGGAACTCGGGAATGAGTCTGTCGACGGGCATCTCACTCGGCTCGCGGACTCGGCTCCCCGGACGGAACCTGGAACCCCTCGAGTGCGGGTTCGTCGGTTCCGTCGGGCGAGAACACCGTCACGACGTCGTGGGGTCGGATCTCGGTGTCGCCGTGTGGCGTGATGACGGCGTCGTCGCGTTCGATCGCGACGACCAGCGTTTCGTCCGCGAGCGTCCCGTCCGCGGCGGCCTCCTCGAGCGTTCGACCGGCGATCGGGGCGTCCTCGTAGACGGTCACCTCGACGATGTCCGCGCCGCCGGTGAGGCTGATGTAGTCGGCAAGCGGCTCGAGTCGGCGGCCGTCGGCCGGCCCGTACGGCGTGTACGGAAAGTCGTGTTCGTTCTGGAGGAGGAACTCGTCTTCGATCTCGACCTCCAGATTCTCGAGTTCGCGGCCGATCCGTCGGAGGTCGCTCGTGTCGGTGCCGACGGCCAGGACGTGGAGGTTCATCCGGCCGCCCATCAGCTCCCGGACGTTGATGACGCCCGGAATCGTCCCGATCTTGCGGGCGACGCCCTCGACGTCGCCGAACGCCGCGTGACACAGAAAGAGGTTCATCAGCGAACCGTCGGCGTGCTCAAAGTCGACGGTCGCGTGATAGCCCTCGATGATGCCGTGTTCCTCGAGCTGTGCGATTCTGTTCCGAATCGTCGCTCCGGAGACGCTCACCTCCTCGGCGATCGCCGGAGCGGACGTGTTCCGGGCGTCGGCCATCAACGCGTAGACGATCCGTCGATCGATCTCGTCGAGCCGATAGCTTCCGCCGGTCCCATCGCCCATGCATCAATCTGTGTAATGCCGGAATATATATCCACGGGAGTTTCCATCCCTCAATTTGGCGTTCGATAATTTTTGTATCGAAAACGGTCGCTTCCGGCCTGGCTACTGCGTCGCGGCGAAACCGTCGGCCGTCGGGAGAGACGGCGGTAGAACGAACGGAATTATAGTAGCCACTGAAAGTCAGTACACACCTGATCGCCAGGCGGATCGGCGATCGGTGTGTGGGTCGTTTCATACGGATTGCTGTAACGATTTACCGGCGAAACCGCAGACTGTTCGCGGTTTCGCCAGTGATGACTGACAGTAAACCGTATCAGTTGTTACTATACGTCGATTCGTTCGGGAGTGCGATTACCGGAACTCGGTCCGTCGCGACGAGACTCCGTGTTTTATTTCCGGTGAGATACTTCGTGATTCGGCCACCCTCTCGGGGGAGGAACGCGATCGCCGTTGCGCGGTGCTCGTCGACGGCGGCGACGATTTCGTCGACGACGTCCGTTCCGTAGCGGACCTCGGTCTGGAATTCGTACCCGGCCGGCTCGAGCACCGCTTCGGCCAGTTCGAACGTTTCGGTGGCCTGTTTCTGGCGCGCACCGAGTGGTGCTTTGTCGGGCGCTCCACCCCCTTTTTCGATCACGTGAACGAGGTGTATCCGCGCCTCTTCGTCGAGATGGTGCTTTACCGCCTCGCACGTCGTCCGGGCGTCGTCTTCGTTGGCGACCGGAACGATCACCCGTTGGAGCAACTGTGACGTCATCCGTCGTTCACCTTGGTGGCCACAACGCGTCGATCCGTTAGTTCCCGTTTGCTACTTCCCATACGAAGACATTTCGACTCCGAATGTATAGGTCCTTTCGGTGACCCTATCGAAAGTTGAGGGGGGATAAATTACTTGATCGAAATTAGGAGTACGATCCAAAGAACGAGCACCACAGCAGCTTCGGTGTAGCCGCGTCAATCCTGCGTTGCGTCGACGGTTCGTTTTCCGAGACGAATTCGAACCGCGCTGACCGACGTGAAGATACCCTCCCCTGCCGGATCGTTCCTTCGATCGAGATTCGGCGAACGATATCCGACAAGTTTGCGGTTCCGACCGGTTCGACTCGTTTGGACTACCTGACACGTACTCTCCGGAAGTACGGATGAGTCAATACATTTATCTCATGGGATCGAATCACAACCTGGTATATGAACGCTGTTCAGGAATCAAAAATAGTCGTGGTTGAATCGGTCCGTTCGTATCGTGATTCGGACCGACGAGGAACACTGGACCATGGCTGATTCGGATCAGGAACTCGCCCGGGACCTCGGATTTCTCGAGGCGTACACCCTCGGACTGGGGACGATGATCGGTGCGGGGATCTTCGTCCTGCCGGGAATCGTCGCCGAGGCGGCGGGTCCGGCGAGCATGGTTGCGTTCGCAATCGGCGGCGTCGTCGCCTTGCTGGCGGCGCTGTCGCTGTCGGAACTGGCGACCGGGATGCCGAAAGCCGGCGGGAGTTACTACTACGTCAACCACGCGCTCGGCAGTTTCTTCGGGACGATCATCGGCTTCGGGATGTGGGCCGGGCTGATGTTCGCGACGGCGTTCTACATGCTTGGCTTCGGCCAGTACCTTCTCAATCTCCCCTCCGACGCCGCCGGTGTGATCCTCGCCGGGCTGGTCATGTCGGCGATCCTCGTGGGGGTCAACTACCGCGGCGTCAAGGAGACCGGCTCGCTCCAGAACGTCATCGTCATCTTCCTGGTCGGACTGATCCTCGTCTTCATCGCGGTCGGGCTGTTCGCGATCGATCCCGATCTGCTCACGCCGTTTACCGCGGCGGGAGGGTGGCCCGCCGTCGGCGCGACCGCCGGAACCGTCTTCGTCACGTTCATCGGCTTCGAGGTGATCGCGACCAGCGCCGAGGAGATCGAAGATCCCGGTCGAAATCTCCCGCTGTCGATGATCGCTGCAGTCGTCACGCCGACGATCCTCTACGTGCTCGTCATGCTCGTGAGCACCGGCACCCTCGAGATTCCGACGCTCGCCGAATCGGACGTTCCGGTCGCGGACGTCGCGGCCGCGGCCGCCGGGAACCTCGGTGCGGCGACCGCTGGCGGCTACACCCTCGAGTTCGCGGCGGTCGGCTCGACGATCATGATCGTCGGCGCGATCATGGCGACGATCTCCTCGGCCAACGCATCGATCCTCTCGGCCGCACGCGTCAACTTCGCGATGGGCCGCGACAAGATCCTCACCAACTGGCTCAACGAGATTCACGAACGGTACCGGACGCCGTACCGCGCGATCATCGCGACCGGGATCGTCATCCTCGCACTCGTCGCCAGCCCGCTCCCGATCGACACGCTCGCGGACGTCGCGAGTTTCATGTTCCTCATCACGTACGCGCTCGTCCACGTGGCCGTCGTGGTCCTGCGACGGGCCGAGCCCGATGGGTACGACCCCGACTTCAGAATACCGTCGGTACTCTACCCGATCGTCCCGATTCTTGGCTTCGTCGCCTGTCTCGTAGTCATGGTTCAGATGGGCGAGAGTGTGGTCACCTTCTCGGTCGGTGCCGTCACGCTCTCGCTCGCACCGATCACGTGGGTCCAGTTGATCGGACTTTTCATCGTCCTCCTCAGCATCCTCTGGTACGCCGGCTACGCGAAAGACCGTGCCATCTCGACGACGCTCATCGGCGAAGCCGTCGCTCCACAGGAGACAGACGTCGACGCGGACGTCTACCGCGTCGTCGTTCCCGTGTCGAACCCGGCAACTCAGCGTCCGCTAATTAAATATGCGGCCGCGAGCGCCGCGAGCCGACCGGGTGAGGCCGAACTGGTCGCCGTCAACGTGATCGAAGTACCGCCCCAGACCTCGCCATCCCAGATCGAATTCGAGGAGGAACGCGTCGAACGCCAGGGGGAACTCCTCGAGAACGCCAGAGGGGTCGCCGAGGAACTCGACGTCCCGCTTCGGACGCGGGCGATCGTCGGACGAAGCGCGGGCGAGTCGTTGCTGTCAGTACTCGAGCAGGAACACGCGGATCACGTTCTCCTCGGCTGGGGTGGCGAACGGCGTCGACGGGACGTCCTCTTCGGCTCGACGATCGACCCGCTCCTCGAGCGGGCACGGTGTGACGTGACGCTCGTCAGGAACCCGGTCGAGACGCCCGGAAACATCGTCATGCTCGCTGGGAGCGGACCACACGCGTCGGCATCGGCGCGCCGAGCGGCCGAACTCGCACGGGCGTTCCCGGAGAGTTCGTTGACGCTGTTGAACGTCCAGTCGGAGCCCGACGACGCGGACGTCGATCTCGAGGCGATCGGTACTGAGGTAATTTCCGACGTCGCGGCCGATGCAGAACTCGCGACCGACGAGTACGAATCACGGGTGATCGTCACGGACGACGACGTCAGAGACGTGCTCGTCGCGGAGGCGACGGCGTACGAAACGGTCTGCGTCGGCGCGACCGGAACGAGTACCGTCGCGCAGGCGCTGTACGGATCTATCCCACAGCGTATCGTCAACGAAAGCGACGGGACGGTTCTGATGGCCCGCGGGGACCAACGTGCTCCACGGACGTTCCGTCAGGCAGTCATCCAACGGCTCGAGCGATAGCTCTATGTTTCCAAACCCAGTAACGTCGGCTCGAACGAATGGGGTACGATCCATGCGCGTGATCGTCGTCGGCGCAGGAGCCGTCGGCCAAGCGATTGCGGCCAACCTCGAGGATTCACACGACGTCGTCGTGATCGACCCGGACAGCGATATCGTCGAGAAACTGAACTACTCACACGACGTTCTCGCCGTCCGCGGCGACGGAACCGAACTCGGGACGTTGCGCGAGGCCGGAATCGAACGAGCCGATCTCGTGATCGCCTCGACCGACAGCGACGAGACCAACGTGGTCATCTGTGGCGCGGCGAAAGCCGCAGGCGACGCGTTCACGATCGCCCGCGTCAGGCGACGGACTCTGCTCGAGACGTGGGAAGGATCGCACGGCGCGTTCGGCGTCGACTTCATGGTCTGTACCGACTTGTTGACCGCACGCGCGATCTTCCGTATCGCGGGGCTTCCGGCGGCACACGACGTCGACATGTTCGTCGGCGGGCTCGTGCGGATGGCCGAATTCGAGATCGGACCCGAAAGCCCCGTCGCGGGCACGACCGTCGCCGACGCCGACCGGTGGGACTCGCTGACGTTCGCGGGAATCTTCCGTGACGACGAGATGATCGTCGCCAGCGGCGACACCGAACTCCGTGCCGGCGATCGGATCGTCGTGATCGGCAGCCCACACTCGGTCACGGACTTCAGCACCGACATCGCCGCTCCCGACACGGCGAGTCCGGACGAAGTGGTCGTCGTCGGCGGCAGCGAGATCGGATTCCAGACCGCTCGCGAGTTCGAAGAGCACGGTTACAATCCACGGTTGATCGAACAAGACCCGGACCGCGCCCGCGAGTGCGCCGAGGCACTGCCGAAAACGATGGTGCTCCAGAGCGACGCCACCGACGCCGAGTTCCTCGCGCGAGAACACGTCGACGAGGCGGACGTCGTCGTCGCCGCCCTCGACGGCGACGAGAAGAACCTGCTCGTCTCCCTCCTGGCGCGTCGACTCGGCGTCGACCGGACCGTCGCGGTCATCGAGAACCTCGAGTACGCCGACCTCTTCGAGACGGTCGGGATCGACGTCGCGATCAACCCGCGCGAGGAGACCGCCGAAGAGATCGTCCGCTTTACGCGGGCCGAACACACCGAGAAGATCGCGATGCTCGAACACGACCGGGCGGAAGTGATCGAGATCGAAGTCGGCCCGGACAGCGCGCTCGTGGACGGCCCGATCGCCGACGTGACGAA
Source organism: Natrialba sp. INN-245 (assembly GCF_009807105.1). Taxonomy (NCBI): domain Archaea; kingdom Methanobacteriati; phylum Methanobacteriota; class Halobacteria; order Halobacteriales; family Natrialbaceae; genus Natrialba; species Natrialba sp. INN-245. Next base: position 42,225 of record NZ_WUBV01000012.1, read on the forward strand.
CGACCTCCCGTCCGGCGTCGTCATCGGTGCGATCTCGCGGGGCGGCGAGTTGATCACGCCCCGCGGCGAGACGACGATCGAACCTGGTGACCACGTCGTCTGTTTCGTCGACGGCGACGTCCTCGAGGAGGTCCTCGAGGCGATCTGAATGCACCGGCAGATCCACGTCGACTGGCGTGCCGGACTGGCTCTGGTCGGGACTATCCTCGCCGCCTTCTCGCTGGCGTTCGTGGTTCCGATCGTCGTCTCGCTCGCCTACGGCGGCGAGGATCTCTGGGTATTCGTCGTAAGTATGGTCGCGACCGCCGGGTTCGGGCTCTCGATTCGGCAACTCGAGTCGGAGCCGGACCCCGGTGCCCGGGAGGCGTTTCTCGTCGTCGCGCTCACCTGGCTGCTCGCGACCGTCTTCGGCGCGTTGCCGTACGTGCTCGCCGGAAACGGAGCGGTCGCGTACCCCGTCAACGCGCTCTTCGAGAGCATGAGCGGCTTTACGACGACCGGAGCGACGGTCATGAACGACATCTCCTTCGAGACCCACTCGCGGGCGATGATGATGTGGCGACAGCTCACCCAGTGGCTCGGGGGGATGGGCATCATCGTCCTCGCTGTCGCGATCCTCTCGCAGATGGCCGTCGGTGGTGCCCAGCTCATGGAGGCCGAGACGCCGGGCCCCGGCGTCTCGAAACTCACGCCACACATCGCGGAGACGGCTCGCGTGCTCTGGCTTGCCTACCTCTTCTTTACGGTCGTCTACATCGCGTTGCTCTACGGGCTCCACCTCGCGGGGTACGCACCGAACATGGACTTCTACAACGCGATCGCTCACGGATTCACGACGCTCCCGACCGGCGGATTCTCGCCGGAAGCCCGAAGCATCGAGGCGTTCTCGCCGGCCGTCCAGTGGCTCGTCGTTCCGTTCATGTTCGTCGCGGGCGTGAACTTCGTGCTGTGGTGGCACGTGATCTCCGGCGATCCGTGGGCCCTGTTCCGGGACAACGAGTTCAGGCTGTACCTCGGCGCAGTCACGACGCTGTCGGTCGTCGGTACGGGCATGCTGTTTTTCTCCGCACTCGAGGCGCCGGAAACCGGTGTCGTCGGCGGTAACCTCGAGCGGTCGGCTCGCTACGCCACCTTCCAGATTGCTTCGCTGGTCAACTCCACCGGTTACGCGAACACGGACTTCGTCGCGTGGAGCGGGCCCGCGAAGGGGCTGTTGCTGTTCGCGATGTTCATCGGCGGCTCCACCGGCTCGACCGGCGGCGGGATCAAGGTGCTTCGCTGGCTGGTGATCCTCAAGTCGTTGCGACGCGAGGTCTTCACGGCCATCCACCCGGAGGCGGTTCGCCCGGTCCGGATGAACGGGCAGGTGCTCGACGAGGACGCGGTCCGTGGCATCTACGCGTTCACGCTGCTGTATTTCGTCATCTTCTTCGTCGGCGTCGGGCTGCTCGCCGCCGACGCGGCTCGCGTCGGTCTCGAACTCGAGTTGATCGACGTCGTGAGCGCCTCGATCGCGACCCTCGGAAACATCGGCCCAGGACTGGGTGAGGTCACCGGTCCGATGGGCGGCTACGAGTCGTTCCCGAGGAGTTCCAAGCTTCTGATGATCCTCTACATGTGGGTCGGCCGCCTCGAGATTTTCCCGGTGCTCGTCTTGCTCACGCGGGCGTACTGGCAGTCCTGAGCCGATTCACGACGTTTCCGACTCCCGGCTCGGCGTCGCGTGGCACCCGTCCCACTCGAGTCGGCCCTCGGCGTCGAGTGTCTCGAGGTGGCAGACGACCGTCGCCTCGGCGAGATCGTAGACGCCGCTTATGTCTTTCTCGTAGACCGTCTCGAGGATCTCCTCGAGCGTCCGCGCGCCGGAGTCGACGGCCGCGAGGACCCGACGCTCCCGCCGGGCGCGGTGTTCGAGCAGTCGCTCGAGAGTTTCCCGGGGCGTCTCGACGGCGGGACCGTGGCCGGGAAACAGCGTTGGCGGGTCGATCGTCCATAGGCGCCGCAGAGTGTCCACGTACGCGCGCATGTCTCCATCGGGTGTGCCAACCACGACGCTCCCGTCACGGACGGCGCAGTCGCCACAGAGGATGGGTCCGTTCTGCCCAGCCTCGAGTGCGACGTGGTCAGGCGCGTGTCCGGCGGCCTCGAGGACGCGGACGGCGTCGTCGCCGAGTGTGATCGACGTTTCGGGCGAGACCGTCCGGTCGGGCGAGCGCCCGGTCGCGTCCCGAAATCGGTCGACGTGGCCGCGCCTGGCCCAGACGGTCGCCCCGGTCTCGGCGGCGTAGACGTCGACGGCACCCACGTGGTCGGAGTGGGTGTGCGTGAGGAGGACGTGTTCGACCCCGCGTTCGGCGACTGCTCGGTCGAGTTCGTCCGTTCGCCCGGCGGGATCGACGAGCATCGCCGGATCGGTCCCAACGAGATACGCGTTGGTCGATCCCGTCGGTGCGCGGGTCGTGGTCTCGACGGGGTGGCGAGTAACCCTCATACGTCCTCACGGGCCTGGAGAAAAAAGTGCGTATCGAGATCGAACGCGACGACGACGCGTCTACCGCCTGAGGAAGTAGACCTGTTTGCGTGCGTCGCGGAAGCTGTAGCGCGAGCCCACGAGTTCGACGTCCTCGAGTCTGTTGAGCGCGTACCGGACGGTCCGGTCCGGAAGCAGCGATTCCTCGGCGAGTTGCCCCTGCGAGAGCGGGGAGTCGGTCTCGAGAACCTTCGCGACGAGTTTCGCACTCGGTGGAAGGTCGCGGAGTCGCTCGAGGTACTCCTCTTCGGGCAGTGGCTCTTCTGCGGCACCGATCCTGTCTTCGGCTGTGCTCGTGCTCATATCTACCCGAGTGGAATAATCGATGGTAAAGCTTCCCTATATGCAGATACGAACAATCCAGTTTGTAATAGGTGTATGAATGGTGTATTAACTCTAGATCGACACCACGTCCACGATGGTCGTCGCCAGTGGCTCCAGGGCAACCGGCTCCCATCGCCGGAGACTGGGTCGTCGCCAGCGACCGGCGTCGTCGACCGACTCCAGTATCGTTTTATCCCCGCGCTCCTGTAGTTGTGCCCAGTGTGAAAGGACAGGAGTGGTACCAGGCCGACGACGTCGCCGAGGAGTACGACGATAAACGCTTCTCGCGCGGTGGACAGCTCATCGACCGCCGCGAGAAGGAGGCTGTCCTCGAGGCGATCACGCCGGTCGAGGACCGGCGCATCCTCGAGATCGCCTGTGGTACCGGGCGATTTACCGTGATGCTCGCGGAGGCCGGCGCGGACGTCGTGGGACTGGACATTTCGGCGGCGATGTTACAGCAGGGACGATCGAAATCGCAGAACGCGGAGCTATCGGGAACCCTCGAGTTCCTTCGGGGCGATGCGGGGCGGCTGCCGTTTCCCGACGATCACTTCGACACCGTCATCGCGATGCGATTTTTCCACCTTGCGGACGATCCGGAGGCGTTTTTACGGGAGATGCGCCGCGTCTCGCGAGAACAGATCGTCTTCGACACGTTCAACCGATTCAGCGCCCGAAGCGTCTACAACTGGGCGTTGCCGATGGGATCGCGACTCTACTCGAAAAGCGAGGTTTCGACGCTGCTGGCGAAGACGGACCTGACGCTGGTCGACGTCGAGGACGACTTTCTCGTCCCCTACGGAGCGTACCGGTCGATCCCGAACTCGCTTGCCTCGCCCATTCGAACGCTCGATACGGCCGTCGGTGGCACCCCTATTACGGATCACTTTGCGTCCGTCTCCTACTGGAACACTCGGCTTCGGTGACTGACGGATGCTTCTGGAGTCCGCGGGTCGCCGTCCCGATCCACCCGCTGGTCGCATTCGCCGCGGAACCCACCTGCTTTTTACCGTTCGGGGGGCCTATGATGCTGTATGGAGCTCTCGGTAGTGGTTTCGACGCTGAACGACCGGGAGCAGTTACTCACCTGTCTCGACGCTCTCGCCGATCGAACGCCGTCCTCGACTGAAGTGATCGTCGTCAACGGCCCGTCTTCGGACGGGACGACCGGCGCCGTTCGCGAGCGAGCCGACGTCGACGTCCTCGTCGAGATCTCCGAGCGAAACCCGAACGTCTCGCGAAACGCAGGGTTCGGCGTCGCAGACGGTGACGTCGTCGCGTTTCTCGACGGTGTACTCACCGTCGAGCCGGGGTGGTACGAGGCGATCGAACGGTCACTCGAGACCGGATCGGACGTCGTCGCCGGGCCGATCACCGGCGAAACCCCGTACGACCGCGACCCGAATTCGCCTCGCACCGTCGCCGGCCGGCGCGTCTTCGCCTTCGACGCGGACAACGTCGCGTTCGATCGGACCGTCCTCTCGGCGCTGGATGGCTTCGACGAGTACCTCGAGATCGACGGCGAGCGTGATTGTGCACACCGCATCGCCGGGCTCGGATTCGACGTCGCCTGGAGCGCCGAGATGGCCGTTCGAGGCGAGTTCGGTGCCGATGGCGGGACGCCGGAGCCGGAGTGGGGAACGAGGTATCGTTCGATCACCTACCGACTCGCGAAGAACTACGGACCACGACCGACCGTCCTCGGGCGGACGGCGTTCCGAGCGGTTCGCGACGGCCTCTCCGGAATTTTCCGGGTCGTCTCCGGCGACGTGACGCCGACCGACTGGCTCTCCGACGGCGTCGACGTCGTCGCCAACGCCGCCGCGGGCAACCGTGACGGGCTTCGTGCCCGGTACTCGGATCGCTCCGCGAGACGGAATCCGAACGGCCTCTCGTCCAGACACGATCGGGCCGTCAGAGTGTACGATCGACGTGAGGAGTCGGAAACGTAGTGTGGGTCACTCGGGATCGAATCCGCCGGCGAGCGTATCGAGGCCGAAGAGGACGACTGCGCCGAGAAGCGCCCACATTGCGGTCGATACGACGACGCTCGTCGTCCAGGCGTGTGTCTCCGCGATATTGTACAGCGGCGCGGGAATCGAGCCGGCGACGAGACCGACGAGAAAGAGCAGCGTCAGATCCCGACGGTACTCGAGCGCCCGGCGGACGACCCTGGCGATCGTCAGGAGGCCGACGAACCCCCCGGCGACGAACAACACGACGGTCGTCCCCGGCTCAAGGGCCGCCTCGATCGTCCCACCCCCTGAGACGAGATTTCCGAGGGCCTCGAGAAACGCGGTCAGTTCCGTCGAGAGAAACTCGTACTGGCCGATCAGGATCAGGATCAACGCGCCGGAGACGCCGGGGAGGATCATTGCGCTGATCGCGAACGCGCCGGCGACCAGGATCAACAGCGGGCCGCTTCCGGGAAGTTGGATCACGTTGCTCGCGACGAGTACGGCGAGGCCGGTGCCAGCCGCGGCGGCGAGGACGTGTTCGGCCGACGCGAACTCGAGACTTCGGAAGAGAACGACCGCCGAGGCCGCGATCAGCCCGGTAAAAAAGCCATAGAGGACGACGGGGTGGGAGTTGGCCAGCGCGGAGACCGCACCCGCGATCAGCGCGACGGCGGTCACCATGCCGACGCCGAGCGGGAGCAAGAACACGAGGTCCATCTCGACGAGCGCTTCCCGCGCTTGACCCCGGCGATCGGGGTCGTATCCACGGACGACGGCACTCACGCGACCGGGCGTGAGTGCGGTGATGGCGGCGATCAGCCGCCCGTAGAAGCCAAGCAGGAGCGCAACGGTTCCGCCGGAGACGCCCGGGAGGGCGTCGGCCGTTCCCATACAGAGGCCGTAGCCGTAGATGCGAACGAGTTCGAGTCGATCGACGGTCCACTGTGGCAAGGGATAGCCCACCGTGGTCACCCCTCGATCGGTCGCCGGTGGCGCGCCGAGAGACGATCGATCCAACTCGCGTGCATACGACGGCAATCTCGATGGACTCGTATAAACTACCTCGTTTGCTGCACGAGCCGAAGACCCGACGCGACGACCCGCGAGCGACGGCGGGTGGCGCTTCAGGTCAGTGCTGGGGACTCTCCGTCGGCCTGCTCGTCGTTTCGCCGGTCGGCAGTGTACCCTCGTCGCTCACTGTCGGAGTTCGGATTCAGGCGCGAGCGCGTCGACGACCCGACAGGCGTTTTTCGAGAACGCCCGCCAGAGTTTGTCCTCGGAGACGTCGAGAGTCAGAATCTCCATCAGCGCGACGTCTGGGTGACAGAACGGTGCGCCGCTCCCGAAGAGAACGCGGTCCGGGTGTTCGAGCAGCGCTCGCTCGAGCAAGTCGCGGTAACGGACGAAACTCGTCTCTACGTAGCAGTCGTCGTACTCCCCGAGCAGGTCGATCATCTCGTGCATCAGCGAGCGCTCGAGGGGGTGGCCACCGAAGTGAGCGACGATGACGGGAAAGGAGTGGCCGAGGACGGTCTCGGCGAGCACGTCGGGCGGAGCCTCGACGCCGCCGCGGACGATCAGGGGGAGTCCGACGTCGTCGAGCACCGCGAGTAGGTCCTCGTCGGGGTAGTCGTCGACCGTCGGATCCAGGACGAAGCCGTGAAACCGATCGTCGTAGGCGTAGCGTTCGACGTCACTCGGGGTCGTATGAAACTCCTTCCGACGGCTGACCGCGTTGTGGAGCCGACCGGCGGTGTTTCGCTCGGATCGTTTCGTCCCGTTGATCCGGGCGAACGCCACGAACGGCCGGTCGACGCTGTGGCGTGCGACGCTGTTGTTCGGCCCGACGTAGCTCGTCTCCGCCGTTGCCGGCGCGAAGACGACCGATCTGGTGATTCCGGCCTGATGCATCTCTCGCTCGAGCCGATCCGGTGAGATCGTCGGCCCGCGAGTATCCCCATCCCTCGGTCCCGGGGAGAGTCGAGCGTAGACATCGACGACCCGAAACCCGTGTTCCAGCTCCAGCATCCCACGGGAACGTACCGCGTCGATCCATATTTTGCTACCGACTTCGCGATCGGAGCTGCGTGCCGGTCGTTCACACGGTAATCGCCAGAGGGAGTGGCATCGGTAGGGAAACACTTATATAGAAGTGCTGACGACAATATTAGTGAGGATTCAACGATGGCACAACAGCGACGCATGGGCGGACAGCCTATGTTCATTCTGAGCGAGGACAGTCAGCGAACCCAGGGGCGAGACGCCCAGTCGTCGAACATCATGGCCGGCAAGGCCGTCGCCGAGTCCGTCCGGACCACACTCGGTCCCCGCGGGATGGACAAGATGCTCGTCGATTCGGGTGGCGAGGTCGTCATCACGAACGACGGCGCGACCATTCTGAACGAGATGGATATCGAACACCCGGCGGCCCAGATGATCGTCGAAGTCGCCGAGTCCCAGGAAGAGGAAGTCGGCGACGGGACGACGACTGCGGGCGTCGTCGCCGGCAACTTACTCGGCGAGGCCGAGGACTTGATCGAACAGGACGTCCACGCGACGACGATCGTCGAGGGCTACCACGAGGCGGCCCAGATCGCCCTCGAGGCGATCGACGAGCAGGTCCAGGAAGCCGAGGTCGACGACGAGATACTAAAGCAGGTCGCCGAATCGAGTATGACCGGCAAGGGTACCGGTGGACTCACCGCGGAATCGCTGGCCGAGACGGTCGTCGAGGCCGTCCGCCACGTCGACAGTGAGGACGGCGTCGCCCGCGACAACGTCGCCGTCCACACCCAGATCGGTGCCTCCTCGAACGCGACCGAACTCGTCCCGGGTATCGTCCTCGACGAGGAACCCGCCCACGACGAGATGCCGAGCGAGGTCGAGAACGCCTCCATCGCCGTCCTCGACGTCGAACTCGAGGTTCAGACCGGCGAGATCGACGCCGAGTACGCGATCGACTCCATCGATCAGCTCAACGCCGCGATCGACGCCGAGGAGGGCGAACTCCAGGGCTACGCAGAAACGATCGCCGAAAGCGGTGCGGATGTCGTCTTCACAACCGACGGCGTCGACGACCGCGTGAGTTCGGCACTCGCAAGCGAGGGCGTCCTGTTGTTCGACGACCTCACGAGTTCGGACGCCAAAGACGTCGTCTCCGCGACGGGTGCACGCCGCGTCGGCGCACTCGACGATCTGGAGGAGAGCGACTTCGGCGAGGCCGACCTGATCCGTACCGAGAACTTCGGCGACGACGACCTCGCGTTCATCGAGGGCGGCGCGGCCGCCGAGGCCGTCACCGTCTTCGTCCGTGGCGGCACCGAACACGTCGTCGACGAACTCGAGCGAGCGATCGGCGACGCCTTGGATGTCGTCGCGACCGCACTCGAATCCGGCGAGGTCGTCCCCGGTGCGGGTGCGACCGAGATCGCGATCGCCGACAAAGTCCGCCAGGAGGCCGCCGGCATCGAGGGCCGCAAACAGCTCGCCGTGACGGCCTTTGCCGACGCACTCGACATCGTCCCACGGACGCTCGCCGCCAACACCGGCCAGGACCCCATCGACGCGCTCGTGGACCTTCGTGCCGCCCACGAGTCCGAGGGCCGGGCTGGTCTGATCACCGATGGCGAGGAGGTCACCATCGACGATCCGTTCGAGTACGGCGTCGTCGATCCCGCCGACGTCAAACGTGAGGCCGTCGAGAGCGCGACCGAGGCCGCGACGATGATCGTCCGTATCGACGACGTCATCGCCGCGGAATAACCGCGTTCGTCCCCGATTTCTTTCGTTCGTCGTTTCGCTGTTTGTCGATTTTCCGTCAGTCTGGCCGACACTGTTATGTGTTAACACGTCTAAAATCCAGACGTGATGTCCGGGAAATCACTGCCAGACCGACTGACCGCGGTCGACGACGCCGGACGGACGATCTACTACGACCAGGGTCGACGGACGTATCACACCTGGTGTGACGAGGACGAGTACGAACCCGTTAGTTCGGCGGTGCTCGAGGCGATGGCGTCGCTTCGGGACGTCGAGCCGATCGACCTCGAGACGCTCTCCCGACGGGTCGATCCCGACGCGCTAAACGCCATGGTTGCCCACTGGCGGACCGATCGCGCCGAACCCGTCGGCGCGTCGATCAGGTTTGCGTTCGCCGACTGTCGTGTTACGGTCTGGGCTGACGGCGAGATCGTGATCGATCCCGGATCGAGCGGACTCGCCTCGCGTTGATCCCCGTTACCGGCCGGACGACGACTCCAGGGACTCCAGGACGACGCCGTCGCCCACCGCGAGTCCGAACGCGTCGTCTCCCCGACCCCGATTGACGTCGAGTTCGACGTAGCCGTGGCTCCCGAGGGTCGCGAGGCGGTCTCCGGCTGGAACGGCCGCGAACGTCTCGCCGACCGGAACCGATTCGCCGTTCGCGAGCAGTCGCGATCTGTTCTCGAGGAACTCCCCCGGAACGTTCGTGATGACGTTCCCGAAGTCGTCGACGACGAGGACCTCGCCGCTCGCACGGTCGGCGTCGACGGTCGCCGCCGGCAGTCGGAGATCGACGTACTCGTCGGTCGCCTCGAGAAACGGAAGCGACGCGAGCGAGTCGACGCCGACCTCGTGGACGTCGGCCGCCGCCGGTGCGAACACGTCTCGGCCGTGAAACGTGTTGCTCGAGTGCGCGTGAGCGGGTACGACCGGTTCGAGGGCCGACTCGTCGATCACGTACGTCTCGATCCCGCCATCGGCGAGTCGCCGGGATGCCGGGACGAGGACCCCGTTGTCCGGGCCGACGAGCGCGTGCTCGCCGGCGCGAACGACGATCGCGTCGCGGTCGGTTCCGACGCCGGGGTCGATGACGACGAGGTGCGTCGCCGGCGGGAAGTACGGGAGCACCTCCCGAAGCCAGAACGCGGCGGTTCGGACGTCCTGTCTCGGGAAGTCGTGGGCGACGTCGATCAGTTGCGCCGCGGTTCGCTCGAGGATCACCCCTTTCATCGCTGCGGGGTACGGCGTCCCGAAGTCGGAAGCGAGCGTGATCATACCCCTCGTAGTCGGCCGACCCAAAAAATCGATGCGCCTCGAGTCGGGAGTCACGTTCTTTCGACCGTCCGTCGACGGTTCCCCGTTTTCGACGACTCGTACGGTTTGCTGTCCGTCAGTTCCGGCACAGCCGCGACCGTGGGGCGAGTGGGCCGGACCATCGGGACAGCAATCCGTCTCACTCGCCGTTCGAATCGGAGTCACTGACCATCTGGATGCGTTCGACGCCGCCGATTTCTCCGACGACCTCGGCGACGGCTTCGGGGACCAGCGACTCCCAGTCGCCGCCGTGGATCATCCGCTGGCGCACCTCGGATCCCTCGAGGACCTCGCGGTTGAACATCGGCGACTGGCGGATTTCGATGTTCGCCTCGCGAAAGAGCTGGATGACCAGCGGGTTGTTCGAGTAGGCAACGTCGAAGTCGGGACTCATACTCTGGACATGACTCACCCAGACGGAGTTGCGCTCTAGGTCCTCGATCGGAACGGCGTAGGTTACGAGGTCGGTGTCGACGAGTGACTTGGTGATCATCATGATCCGTTCACCGGCGGTAAACGGATTGCGGACCGTATGCGAGTCGTCGGCGCTCCCGATGCCGAGGACGAGTTCGTCGACGTCGTCGGCGATCTGTTCGACCATGTTCTGATGGCCGTTGTGAAACGGCTGAAATCGGCCGATGTAAAACCCCCGCGTCATGCTGAAGAGTGTTCTGCGACAGCGCTTAAGCGTGGCGAGTTCGTCGCCGCCCGGCCGGGATCGCTAGAATTCTAGATCGGTTCGTCGGGGCCGCTATGGCGTGTTTTCAACCACTGACACCATGCTCCGCATGGAGAAAGTATATCAGTGGCAATCCCTTCGAGACAGGTACCGAACAGAGTTCTATGAGTAACGATACGAACGTTGACGATCCTCCCGAAGACGCCCCAAACTCCGCTTCCAGCGAGAAGCGAGTCACGGAGCAAGAGCGCTCCGAGGAGCGTCGGGGAGATCGGTCGTCGCCCGAGGAGGAACTGGACGACGACCGTCGTGAGGATGTCGACGACCTCGAGGAGTCGACCGACGGGCTCCGGCCTGGCTCCGATCCCGACGACGATCCCGTGACGTCGGACGACGAGATCGAGACCGTCGAGGATCTGGGAAGCACGGTCGACGTCGACCCGGGCGTCGAAATCGACGAGGAGAACGCCGAAGACGACTTGCTCGGCGGCCTCCAGATCGACTCGACGGCGGACATCGAGGTCCCCGACCGACTCGTCGATCAGGTCATCGGTCAGGACGAGGCTCGAGACATCATCATCAAGGCGGCCAAACAGCGTCGTCACGTGATGATGATCGGCTCGCCCGGGACGGGGAAATCGATGCTGGCCAAGGCGATGAGTCAGCTGTTGCCCCAGGAGGATCTCCAGGACGTCCTGGTCTATCACAACCCCGACGACGGTAACGAACCGAAGGTTCGGACCGTTCCCGCCGGCAAGGGCGAACAGATCATCGACGCCCACAAGGAGGAAGCGAGAAAGCGCAACCAGATGCGCTCGATCCTCATGTGGATCATCATCGCGATCATTATCGGCTACGCGATCCTCGCGATGAACATCCTCCTTGGGATCCTCGCGGCGGGTATCGTCTGGCTGATCTTCCGCTACACCTCCCGTGGCACCGACGCGATGGTGCCGAACATGATCGTCGACAACGGCGATCAGCGAACCGCCCCCTTCGAGGACGCCACCGGCGCTCACGCCGGTGCACTGCTGGGCGACGTCCGCCACGACCCGTTCCAGTCCGGCGGCATGGAGACGCCCAGCCACGACCGCGTCGAACCGGGCTCGATCCATAAATCAAACAAAGGCGTCCTGTTCGTCGACGAGATCAACACCCTCGACGTCCGGACCCAACAGAAGCTGATGACGGCGATCCAGGAAGGCGAGTTCTCGATCACCGGCCAGTCCGAACGCTCCTCGGGCGCGATGGTCCAGACCGAACCCGTCCCCTGTGACTTCGTCATGATCGCGGCGGGGAACCTCGATGCGATGGAGAACATGCATCCTGCGCTGCGCTCGCGGATCAAAGGCTACGGCTACGAGGTCTACATGGACGACACCATCGAGGATACCCCCGAGATGCGCCGGAAGTACGCCCGCTTTATCGCCCAGGAGGTCGAACGCGACGGTCGCCTTCCCCACTTCGAGCGCGAGGCCGTCGAGGAGCTCATCCTCGAGGCAAAGCGCCGGGCGGGCCGAAAAGACCATCTCACGCTGCTGTTTCGGAATCTCGGAGGTCTCGTTCGGGTTGCCGGCGACATTGCCCGTGCCGAGGACCGCGACCACACCACCCGAGACGACGTTCTGCAAGCCAAAGAGCGCTCGCGCTCGATCGAACAACAGCTCGCCGACGACTACATCGAGCGGCGCAAGGACTACGAACTGCAGGTCACCGACGAGGGCGTCGAAGGCCGGGTCAACGGGCTGGCCGTCATGGGCGAGGATAGCGGAATTATGCTCCCCGTCATGGCCGAGATCGCGCCC
>NZ_WUBV01000013.1:0-1124 GCF_009807105.1 Natrialba sp. INN-245
ATAGTGATTAAGTAAGTTATTTACCGATAGACAGTGTAGAGCTGGTAATGGGTCGGCTCGACGACGTCACGCTTGAGGAACTCCACTGGCTCAAAGAGCAAATCGACGAAGGAAAGCCGCGAGAACGTGTTCTCGCGGCGATCGGGCGTAAGCAGGGCGATCAACTGGATACGCTGGCTGAACGGCATGGCGTCGTCGAGAAAACGATCCGCAACTGGCTCGATCGGTTCGAGGAAGAACCGATCGAGCAAGCTCCCTACGATGCCCCTCGACCAGGAGGTCCAGCAAAGATCGAGGGACAAGACCGCGAACAGCTATTCGAACAGTTGCAACAGCCACCAACTGAACTCGGCTACGATCAGCAAGCGTGGTCAGCGAAGCTTCTCCTTTACCACGTCAAAGAGGAGTACGGCGTCGAATACCACGAAAACTACGCCTACGAGTTGTTGAGAGAGGCCGGGCTGTCCTTGCGGACAGCACGGCCTCAACACTACGAGGCTGATCCCGAAGAGAAAGTCGAGTTTCAGCGGACAGTCGAAAAAAACGACCCGAACTGAACGAGAAAACCGTCGTTGTTGTCGATCAATTCACCAAGCACGTTGGAACCGTCCAGCGGCGTGGTTGGTACCCGATCGGCTCGAACCCGACGATAGAGACTGCAACGTCCTGGAAGTCGGTGACAGTGCTGGGCGCTGTCACCGACGACGGTGACAGCTTCTTCTGCTGGACAGAAGAGAACCTCACACGGAAACACGGGATTCGGCTGTTAGAGGCGTTAACCGACAAGTTTGGTGAGGAGTTAGTGGTGTTTCTTGACCGAGCGGGCTACTTCTACGCGAGAGATCTCTGGGAACACGTGGGCGGTGAGCGCGAGACCGAAACTGTCGGAGACAGTTCGGTCTCGTGCGTACGCGGAGATGATCTCGAAATCTGGTACTTTCCGTCGAAACTCCCCGAATTGAACGCCGTCGAAGGGTGCTGGGATCAACTGCAAGAGTGGTTCAAGTATCGGCTCGTTCCTGATCTCTCAACGCTGAAAGACTACATTCCACGAGGACTGAGCGCGATCAACGAGCCAAACATCTGGCCGTATCTTACTGGTAAAGATTCGTCCTAATCACTAT
>NZ_WUBV01000063.1:0-184917 GCF_009807105.1 Natrialba sp. INN-245
AAGCGGGAGATTTGGGTCATGGACAACTCGACTCTCCCGCTTCAACTCCTTTGATTTAGCGACCTATCCCGATGCTGTCTCGTGATTCAACAGAGCCCTTCGAGCCGACAGTACCACTGGTACTGTATCTCGTGAATTTCCTCGTCGTGCTCTTTCTCGCTGGAGGCTCGAAGAGTTTGGGTGGCGCGGATTCGCTCAGTCCCGACTCCAGGAACGACACAGCGCAGTAGTCGTCACCGCTCTCGTCGGTATCCTCTGGGCGAGTTGGCACCTCCCGCTGTTCCTCTTGTACGACCTGCCTGCGTACGACCCAGCGACGCTTCACAGCTACTATCTGACGACGATTCTCTGGGCGATCGTTCTCGCTTGGTTGTACAACAGCACAGGTGGCGGGCTGTTGGTCGTGATGATCGCACACGCAGCAGGCAATCTTCCGCCGTTTCTCGCAGTTACCGGTGAAACACCTGAACTCGTGGCGACGCTACCGATTAGAGAACTAACCTACCTCGTGGTCGCTCTCGTGATCGTCCGCTATGCCGGATCTCGAACGCTTTCGCGTGACGGAGAACTCCCCCCGGTAGCTGGCCGGAAATCGACCGACTCCGACCGTTCGAGTTCGAGTTGAATTATCTGTATACGTCTACTGGTCAACTGATTCGATAGGTTATGCGTGGAATTACCGAACTAGTCCTCCGCAGACATCTCCTGTCAGTTGATTAAAACCTCCTCAGCGTCTCGCGATAACGTTTTATTACCTCCCGTGAGTGGAACACGAACATGAGTGACGATCCAGCAGATCACGAGTTCGCAACCGACAGCATCCACGCCGGACAAGAGCCCGACCCGACGACGGGCGCACGCGCCCCGCCGCTGTACCAGACGACCTCCTACGAGTTCGATGACACCGGTCACGCGGCTGCTCTGTTCGGATTAGAGGAGTTCGGCAACATCTACTCGCGGATCATGAACCCGACGAACGCGATGTTAGAGGAGCGCATCGCGACCCTCGAGGGCGGGGTCGGGGCCCTCGCGACCTCGTCGGGAATGGCGGCGTTCGACCTCGCGACCTTCATCCTCGCCGACGTGGGCGACAACATCGTCTCCTCGTCGTCGCTGTACGGCGGCACCTACACCTACCTCACCCACACCGTCGCCAAGCGGGGAATCGAGACCAAATTCGTCGACACGCTCGACTACGATGCCTACGCCGAAGCGATCGACGACGACACCGCGTTCGTCCACCTCGAGACGATCGGCAACCCTGCTCTGGTGACGCCCGATATCGAGCGCGTTGCCGATATCGCTCACGACCACGATGTCCCGCTGTTCGTCGACAACACGTTCGCGACACCGTATCTCTGTCGCCCGCTCGAACACGGCGCGGACCTGGTCTGGAACTCGACGACCAAGTGGATCCACGGCGCTGGATCGACCGTCGGCGGCATCCTCGTCGACGGGGGCTCGTTCCCCTGGCCCGACGGCGACTACCCCGAGATAACCGAGCCGAACCCGGCCTATCACGGTGTCAACTTCTATGAAACGTTCGGCGACATGGCCTTCTCCGTCGTCGCCCGAACCCGCGGGCTGCGTGATCTGGGCAACCAGCAGTCGCCGTTCGACGCCTGGGTCACCCTCCAGAAACTCGAGTCACTGCCGCTGCGAATGGAGAAACACTGCGAGAACGCGATGGCCGTCGCGGAGTACCTCGAGGACCACGACGAGGTCGCCTGGGTCAACTACCCCGGCCTCGAGAGCCACGAGACCCACGAGGAAGCAAGCGAGTACCTCGAGGGCGGCTACGGCGGCATGATTACGTTCGGCCTCGAGGGCGGCTACGACGCCGCCGAGACGGTCTGTAACGAGGTCGAACTGTTCAGTCTGCTGGCCAACGTCGGCGACGCGAAGTCGCTGATCATCCATCCCGCGAGTACGACCCACCAGCAGCTCACCGAGGAGGAGAAACTGGCGAGTGGAACCACCGACGACCTCGTTCGCATCTCCATCGGCATCGAGGACGTCGACGACGTGATCGCCGACCTCGAGCAGGCGATCGACGCTGCCAACTGAGACGGATTGCTGGCCCGACACCTCGGTGTCGTCCCCTCGTTCTTACACACCTGACATCTGCCCCCGGCGTTAAGGTCCCAGGGTTCGACCACTTCGATATGGCCACTGGGCTACTCACGTCAGCGGCAGCGGAGCAGATCGTCACGACCTGTCGGACGGCTATCGGCGACAGCCTCCGGTCGGTCACCTACTTCACTCGAGACGACTACGAGCAGGTCTATCTCCGGGAGGACCTCGAGCGCGATGCTGACCTCTCGACGTTTATCGGCCACGAGTGGCGCGGGTTCAAAACGGCCCAGACCGCCTACGAGGGCTCGGAACTCGGCGACTACAACTACACGATCCGCGTCTTCGACAACGGCTTTCTGATCCGGGTCACCTCCGAGAGCGACGGCGTCTTCGTCACGACCGACGGCCTCACCGTCAAGGACTTCGAGGAGGTCGCGACGGCGATCAGTTCGTTCCTCGAGAGCCGAGAGGTTTCGTAGCGACGCCGTTCTCTTGCCGGCGTAGTCAGCGTCTCCGGCGAGGGTCGCGTTTCGGTTCGCCCAGTTCTGATTCACTGGGTTCTCCTCTCGAGCCGGATTCGATCGCTCGTTTCAGTTCCGGTCCAGATTCTGTCCCGTGTAGCGCGTTCGACGCTGTGAACGCGACTGAGAATCTGGGCGGTCGTGGTTGGCGTCAGACAGAGCGTGGTCCTCACGAGGAGCGTTAGACAGATCCTCGTGAGAAATGTGTCGCCCGCCATCGCTCTTCGCGTCGCCGTCTCGACTCGAGACGTCTCCGATCGGAAGGCCGGAACCGAGTTCGTCGTCGGTTCCGAGGAGGCGTGCGAAGCGGCGACGTTCGGCGGCGTATCTATCGATGGACATGCCGACGGAAAACGTCGATATCTGTTGTAGTTATACGGGGCGTTTTCAGTGGAAACGAGTCACTGATCGTCGAAACGATCCGAAATGGAACCGTACTCGCCGTCCCCTCGGCCGATTACCTTCTCGAGTCGGCACGCAACGCAACATCCTTTTTCGTCACGACCGTTCGGACGGATGATGACATCCCTTCCGACGCCCGTCGAACGCGCACTCACGGACCACGACGCGTTCGCACCGTCCGACGACGGCTACGAACTCGAGACGACCGTCTTCGACGCTCACGTAACCGCCACGGCGACTGATGACGAACGCGACGCCCGTTTTTCCGTCGTCGTCACCTTCCCCACGCTCGACGCCGCCGTCGCGAACGAAACCGTCGCGCCCGTCGTCGAAGAGGGCTGGTTCGACCCCCTCGAGCGACGACTCGCGGACGCTTTCACCGTCGCCCACACGAGTGACCACGAGGATCCGATCGTCGAACGCGACGGCGACGACGTTCGCGTGACCCTCGAGTATACCTCTTGGAACGCCCGCGAAGGCGTCGAAGACGCCAAGGCGCTCGTCGAATACGTCGAGGGAACGTTCGCCCAGGGGATCGTCCCCGGCTACGAGTACCGGGGCGCGGCGGCGACGTTGCTCGAGAGCGCCCAGAGCCGCGGCCAGCAAGCGGCCGAAGGGGGCCCCGAGAACGGCAACGGCGGCAGCGGCGGGATGCCGATGTAGCTCGTCGGACGAGTTACGAGAACCCATTTTTCTGGCCGGGAGTGCGTCGCGAGCGTCGCGAGCGGCACACGACCCGGGGGAGGGCAGGGAATCGATCGAACCCCCCGCGAGCGAAGCCGCAGGCTGAGCGAGCGGGCCGACGACCGATGTGGAGAGCGCGCCGCGACGCGCCGCGGATAGGCGAACGGCCGAGGGCCGTGAACCGAGAAGAGTGAGGAGTGCTTTTGATCGAAACTGAGCGGAGCGCAGCTCGGCGATGTGCAAAAGACCGCTTGCGCTCTTTTGACGTTTTTGCCGAGGGACGTCGCGCTGTGCGACAAGCCGCCAGCGCGATAGACCGCAGCGCAAAAGTTCGTTCTTAGTCCATCGCGATGTACGTCTGGGTGTCCTCGATGCCGTCGACTCCCTGGATCTGAGTCGCCGCGATGTCCTTTACCTCCGCGGGGGTTCCCACCCGCGCTTTCGCGATGATATCGACATCGCCGGCGACGATGTGTGCCGACTCGACGCCGTCGATCGCTTCGATTTCCTCCCGTAGTCGATCCGCCTCGCCCGTGTTCGCTTTGATCATGACGAATGCTGTGACCATCAGTTGACACCTCCGGTTCCCGCGTTGGCCGTTGCACGCTCCGGACTCTCGCCGACGAGCAGCTGTCTGACGTCGCTCAACACGTCGAAATCCGCTAGCACGACGATTCTATCACCGTCCTCGAGCGACTCGTCGGCGGAGGGAATCTCGAGGTCGGCCCCTCGTTTGCCGAACGCGAGGATGGTCGCGTTGGCGGGGAGTTCCAGTTCGTCCATCGTGTAGCCGTTGACCGGCGCTGCGTCGCTGACGGTCACCTCGACGACCTGGAGGCTCGGCGCGACGTCAGCGACCGCGCGAATCGTTCCGCCGAGCAAGGCGTTTTTCGCGCCCAGAGCGCCGAGACGCTCGGGATAGATCACCTCGTCGACCTCGTCTGCGTACTTGCGGTAGATCTCCTCGCGATACCCCTCGTCGATGCGCATGACCGTCCGACAGCCGTAGTGTTTGGCGATCATACACGCGGTGAAGTTCACGTTCAGATCGGCCGTCAGCGCACCCAACACGTCGGCGTTCGCGACACCGGCGTCCTCGAGAACCGACTCTCGAGATCCGTCTCCGTCGACGACGGGAAACTCCTGATTACGAGCACGTCTGATCTTCGCTTCGTCGCGTTCGATCAGCGTTACCTCGTGGCCTTCCTCGCGCAGGACGCGTCCCGTCCGCAACCCAACCCGTCCAGCGCCGATAATCACGAACCGCATGGAAGGCGATACGCCGCCCCCCGTCAATAAGTTTGCCCCAGTGTGACACACCTGGCGACGTCTCTCGGGCAAAAGCTTTAGTCGTGTCAGAGAGTACCACACCAGCGACCGATGGTTCACGCGTTCATCATGGTGAAGACGGCCGCCGGAAAGTCCGAGGGACTTCTCGATGCGATCAGGGAGATCGAGGCCGTCTCCACAGCCCATATCGTCGCAGGCAACTACGACATCATCGCCGAGGTCGACGCCGACGAGATCTACGACGTTCTTCAGGCGGTCTCCTCGGGCATTCAGGGACTCGAGGGCGTGACCGACACGAAGACGTACATCGAGATGGGCTAACGCTGCTTGCGGGCGAGTATTTACTCCGTTTCGAGTGCTCCCTCGAGTGCGGTCACCACGCCCTCGAGGACGGCCTCAGGTGTGTCGTTCGCGTCGACCCGGACGAACCGATCCGGATCGCGCTCGAGTAGTCGTTCGTAGTTCTCCTGGACGGACGCGAGATACTCGGCGCGTTCGAACTTGTTCGTTGTCCCCGCTCGCTCGGCGGCCGTCTCGGGATCGAGCTCCAGGTAGATCGTCAGCTCCGGTACGATCGAGATCGGTTCGTGGACATCGACGACGTACTCGAGGGGATCTTCGAGTCCGCGCTCACCGGCGTCGTCGCTCCACGCCTCGAGCGTCGCGCCCTGGTAGGCAAAGCGAGAGTCGGAGTACCGGTCCGAGATCACGAGGTCGCCGCGCTCGAGGGCGGGCTCGACCACTCGGGAGAGGTGGTCGGCGTGGTCGGCGGTGTAGAGAAAGAGCTCCGCCAGCGGGTCGGCCTCGTCGTCTGCGATCGAGCGGTAGACGGCCTCGCCGTACCAGGAGTCGTCGGTCGGCTCCCGCGTAAACGTCGCCTCGGGATACCGGTCTTGCAGGGCCTCCCACACCGTCGTCTTCCCGCTGCCATCCAGCCCCTCGAGCGTGACGAGCATGCTGGCACCTCGTCGGGCCGGGTACATTATCGTACTGTTCCCGAGTTCCACACGTCGTTCGTGCTCACGTCTGTGGTGAGCTTTCTCGCGCTCTCTCGCGCGCTGCTCGATTACCTATTTATCGCTCGAGCGTCAGTTGACGTCTATGAACGTCCTCGTCGCCGGCGGCACCGGCTTCATCGGAACGAACCTGTGTGCGGAACTGAACGACCGGGGACACGAGGTGACGGCGCTCTCTCGAAACCCGGACCGAGGCGGTCTCCCGAGCGAGATCGACCTCGCGATGGGCGACGTCAGCGCCTACGACTCGATCGTCGACGTGGTCGCGGAACACGACGCGGTCGTCAACCTCGTCTCGCTGTCGCCGCTCTTTCAGCCACCCGCGGGGACAAGCCACGAGGAGGTCCACCTCGAGGGGACCGAACATCTCGTCCGCGCATCCGAGGAGAACGACGTCGAACGGTTCGTCCAGATGAGTGCACTCGACGCCGATCCAAACGGCGACACCGCCTACATTCGGGCGAAAGGACGCGCCGAGTCGGTCGTCAGGAACTCGGATCTGGCGTGGACGATTTTCCGTCCGTCGGTCGTCTTCGGCGACGGCGGCGAGTTCGTTGACTTTACGAAGAAACTAACGACGCCGTACGTGACCGGTCTTCCGGGCGGTGGGCGGACCCGGTTCCAGCCGATCTGGATCGACGACCTCGTCCCGATACTGGCCGACGGCCTCGAGGACGAGCACGTCGGCGAGATCTACGAGGTCGCCGGACCGCAGGTACTCACCCTTGCCGACGTAACCGAACTCGCGTACCATGCGGAGGGAACGTCCGTCACCGTACTCCCGATTCCGATGCCGGTCGCGAAGATCGGACTGGCGCTCGCGGATCCCCTCCCGTTCGTCCCGTTCGGTCCGGATCAGGCACGCTCGCTCGAGATGAACAACACCGTCGCGACCAACGACGTGACGGCCTTCGGCGTCGACGAGGCCGAGTTGACGACGCTTGGCTCGTATCTCGGAAGACTGCCTCGCTGACACTCCGTGGCCGTCGTGGCTGCCACCGCGGTCACGACCACCCCCTTCCGGCCGAAACAATAGTATAAAGAGCAGTACTCGGAGCAATATATTATATTTTACATATTGGAGGCGACGTCCGAAAATCGATGCAGTCACCCGATTTCGAGTAATATGGAATTATGCGAGAAATTCACATCATCAAAAGACTTATAGTCTTAATCGCACTGTTCCAATCCAACGGAGCCCCCTGACAAACAATGAAGCTGGCGATGATCGGATTCGGACAGGCCGGTGGCAAGATCGTCGATCGATTTCTCGATTACGACGATCGAACGAACAGCGGGATCGTCCGGGCTGCGATCGCGGTCAACTCCGCGAAAGCAGACCTGATGGGTCTCGAGCGTATCCCGCAGGACAATCGTGTACTGATCGGCCAGGCTCGCGTGAAGGGCCACGGCGTTGGTGCGGACAACGAGCTCGGCGCGGAAATCGCCGAGGAGGACATCGACGAGGTCCAGAACGCGATCGATCAGATCCCGACCCACGAGGTCGACGCGTTTCTGATCGTCGCCGGGATGGGCGGCGGAACGGGCTCCGGTGGCGCGCCGGTGCTCGCGAAACATCTGAAGCGAATCTATACGATTCCCGTCTACGGACTCGGCGTTCTTCCCGGAACGGACGAAGGGGGTATCTACACGCTCAACGCCGCCCGCTCGTTCCAGACGTTCGTCCGCGAGGTCGACAACCTGCTCGTCTTCGACAACGACTCCTGGCGACAGACCGGCGAATCCGTCGAGGGTGGCTACGAGCAGATCAACGAGGAGATCGTCCGTCGGTTCGGCATCCTCTTCGGCGCGGGTGAGGTAACCGGCGACCAGGAGGTAGCCGAGAGCGTCGTCGACTCCTCCGAGATCATCAACACGCTCTCGGGTGGTGGCGTCTCCACCGTCGGCTACGCGAGCGAAGGCGTCGAACTCACGAACGGTGGTGGTCTCCTGTCGCGATTTACGGCCGACGATGGGGGTGACGACGATCTGGACGCTGCGAACACGACCAACCGAATTACGAGCCTCGTTCGAAAGGCCGCACTCGGCCGGCTCACGTTACCGTGTGAGATCGAGGGAACCGAACGCGCGCTACTCGTCCTCGCCGGGCCGTCGGAGTATTTGAATCGGAAAGGAATTGAGCGCGGACGAAAGTGGCTCGAAGAAGAAACCGGGAGCATGGAGGTTCGTGGCGGGGACTACCCCCGTGGCGAACCGGAGGTCGCGGCGGCGATCTTGCTCTCGGGCGTTACGAACGTCCCGCGGATCAAGCGCCTCCAGCAGGTCGCAATCGAGGCACAGGACAACATCGAGGACATCCAGGCCGAAAGCGAGGAGAACCTGGAAGAACTCGTCGAAGACGACGAGGACGAACTCGAGCCGCTGTTCTGATACGGTCTGCTGTTATAGAGATTATCCGAGACGTTCATCACATTCCTGTGACGAATCGAGGGACAGCCACGACAGACGGGGGCGAAACCGTCGGTTGGCGACGATGATCCCTATCAGCCAGTACTGCCACGCCCTGGACCCGATCTCCGGATGCGGCGGTACACCGGTACCGCAATCGTACGACGCTGCGAACTTGTGGTCGCGTTCGTGTCGGGGGACACGATGCTGCGGTCGCTGTGGTGTGCTGTTTCAGACCCGTCTTCGACCGTGCGGTATCGATAACGAACACGTTTTCCGACGCGAGCCGACGCTCTTTTGAGCGCGTACGGGTAACCCCCGCCGAGATGCAGGTCGTCGTCCCGTTCGCCGCCGAAACACCAAAAACCCGCCTCGAGGGCGTACTCACGCGTTCAGAGCGCCTCCGATTCGCTCGAGCGATGCTCGCGGACGTTCTGGCGGCGATCGACGCGGCGGGCCACGAGCCGACGATCGTCTCTACTTCGCCGCTGTCGTTCGACGGCGAACTTGAGTCGGTTCCGTCGTCGGTTTCGGTCGAGATCGACGACCGTGCGCTGACGGACGCGGTCGACGCTCGACTTCCCGATCGAGGCGGTGACCCCGTCGCCGTCGTCATGGCCGACCTCGCGCTCGCGACTCCGGCCGCACTCGAGTCGCTGTTCGCGACCGACGCGGACGTCGCGATCGCACCGGGTCGGGGCGGTGGAACGAACGCGCTCGTCGTTCGCACCCCCGAGTTTCGGGTCGACTACCACGGAACGTCGTATCTCGATCACCGCGAAATCGCACGGGACGTGGGCGCATCGCTCGAGGCGGTCGACTCGTTCCGACTCGGGACCGACGTCGACGAACCGGACGATCTGGTCGAAGTCCTGATTCACGGGCCGGGGCGTGCACCCGACTGTCTCCGAACGTTCGGCTTCGCCCTCGAGTGCGACGGGGGCCGGGTCGGGGCCGAGCGACTCGAGAACGCGCTGAGCGAGACTTGATCGACGGCTCTCGTCCGATCACTCGATGACGGCAGCCGTTCCCGGCCGATCTAGTCCCTCGAGATCGATCCGGCCGTCGGGCATTCCGACTCCCTCGGCTGGGTCGTCGGCGAGCAAGAGCGCGCCGTCGAGGTCGGCGTAATCGAGCGCCGGCGCGAGATGACAGGCCGGGGCGATCGAGGCGTTCGACTCGAGCATACAGCCAAGCATCACCTCGAGACCGTGTGCGCGGGCGGCGTGGATCATCCGCCGTGCCTCCCGGAGGCCGCCACACTTCATCAGCTTCAGGTTCGCGACGTCACAGCGGTCTGCGATCCGCGGGATGTCCGCGACAGTTACGCAGGATTCGTCGGCCGCGATCGGAATCGGCGAGCGCTCGTAGACGAATCGCAACCCGTCAGGATTCTCGGCCGGGACGGGCTGTTCGACGAACGCGAGATCGAACTCCGCGAGGCGATCGATCGTCTCGACTGCCTCGCGGGGCGTCCACGCTTCGTTCGCGTCGACGAACAGCCGGGCGTCGGGCGCTGTCTCTCGGATCGCTCGAACGATCTCGACGTCGCGGTCGGTGCCGAGTTTGACCTTCAGCGTTCCGTACCCCGCATCGACGGCCGCTTCGGTTTTCTCCCGCATCGTCTCGGTGTCGTCGAGTCCAATCGTAAACGACGTCTCGAGCGTTTCCGCCGGATCAAGCCCCCAGTACCGGTACAGCGGGATCTCGAGGCGTTTCGCCACGAGATCGTGTACCGCGATGCTAACCGCCGTCCGCGCCGATGGGTTTCGGTTCACCCGCTCGCGCATTCGACGCTCGATCCGTGCGAGTTGGTGGGGGTCCCCGACGTCTTCGACCACCTCGAGCAGGTCGGGGAGGACTGCCTCGACCGTCGCCGCGGTCTCGCCGTAGTGTGAGGCCGGTGCGGCGGCACCGAGACCGACCGTCCCATCCTCGTCTACGATCTCGACGGTGACGATCTCGGTCTCGGTCGTCGTTCCCCGCGAGATGGTAAACGGACGGTCGAGTGGGAGTGACCGTCGCTTGAACGTGGTCTCGAGACTCATAGCAGGACCTCGAGCAGGTCCTCGGTTCCGAATCGGATCACGTCCGTCGCGGGCGCGTCGAGTTCGGCGGCGTACTCTTCGAGGGCGTCTCGAGCCGCATCGTCGTCGAGTCCGGCGGTGTTGAGTGCGCCGGCGACGATCCGCGCCTCGCTGACCGGCGCGGCGAGGTTCTCGTAGAGGTCGACGTAGCTCCGGATCGGGGGGAGCGGGAACGACTCGTAGCCGTGGATCGCCTCGCGGCCGGCGTCGTGACAGAGGACGAGTCGGTCGGGCATCGCGCCGTGGAGGATACCACAGGTGACAGCCGAGTACGCCGGGTGGACGATACTCCCCTGACCCTCGACGAAGAGGTAGTCGTACTCGTCGCCTTTCTCTACGATCATCTCCTCGACCGCCCCCGCGGTGAAGTCACTGACGACCCGGTCGACCGGATTCCCCCACCCCTCGATCATGATCCCGGTCTGTCCGGTCGGGATTACGGCGGCGTCGTACCCCGCCTCGCGAGCGTCGCGAGCCAGCTCCATCGTCGTCGTCATCTTGCCGACCGAGCAGTCGGTGCCGACGGTCAGGACGACCTCGGCGTCGACGTCGCCAGCGACGCCGTCGCTCACCGACAGACCGTCCGGCGGCCGACGCACGTCTCGCAGTTCACAGTCGCTTTCCGCGGCCAGCCGGGCGAACTCCTCGTCCTCCGCGAGGAAGTAGTGGAGTCCGGAGACGACGTCGCAGCCGTACTCGAGGGCGGTCCTGACGTCCGCACGCCAGCTTTCGTCGAAGCCGCCGCCGATGGGCGCGATACCGATCAGGAGCGTCTCGACCTCGTCGGGCTCGAGGGCGTCCATTCCGGCGACGACAGGCGCGTCCTGAACGTCCGGAACGAACTCCGAGACCCGCGTTCCCGGATTCTCTCGGTCCAGAACCGCGACGACGTCGTCGTCGGCGTACCGGAGGACGCCGAGGGCGGTCTTGGCGCGGTCGGGAAACTGTTCGTGGGCCAAAATTGCAACGCGCATACCCCTCGGTACAGACGGAGCGATCATAAAGAACCAGCAAACCCGGCCAAACCCCTTGTCTGCCTCACACGACCGGTGACCCACTCGTCCGGATTACAGAACCAGCAGATCCGTCGTCCAGAACGAATCCACGGCGTCCTCGAGGGCGGAGTTCGGATCGCCGGTCGCGTCGACGGCGGCGGTTGCGTCGGGTTCGAGGCCCGACTCGTCGACGAGCGTCTCGACGACGCCGCGCTGGCCGACCAGATACAGCGGCTCCTCGGCCGAGGGCTCCCCGACGTACTCCGCGAGGGTTTTCCGACAGCGCTCGAGATGATCGTCGATCTGATCGTCGCGGATTCGTTCGAACCGCGCCTGCGAGAAGCCTCCTTTCGAGTGGCTCCCCTTGACGTCGCTCTCGAACCCCCGGTACTCGACTCGTTCGTCGCCGTCGTAAACGCCGAGGGCGAACAGGTCGGCTCGAACGAGCGCCAGGGTGTGCCGTTCGGTCGGCAGGAACCACTCGCGCTCGAGGCTGAACCGATCGTTCCAGCCCGGTTCGATCGTCGGTTCGACGGGCGGTTTCAGGGCGACCGAGACGAGGCCGGCGTCGTCGACACAGTACAGACACGGCGTGGCGTCCTCCAGAAGGGCGATGCGCTCGCCGAGACGACCCTCCAGATCGAGATCGAGGTCACGAACCGGCTCATCGCCGCCGAGCGTGGCCGTCAGCGCACCTTCCGGTTCGGTTCGAAACGACGAGAGTCGATCGACGACACCGGCGAGTTCCGTCCCACCGATCCGGTCGCGACGTCGAAACTCGAGGCCGCGGTCGTCCTCCCCGGCCTGGTCGAGTTCCCCTTCCAGCTGTGCGATCCGGTCTTCGAGACGATTGATCCGCTCTTCGGCGTCCTGTCTCGCCGTCGTTGCCTCCGCACGGCGGTCGGACTCGGCCTCGTAGCGCTTTCGCAGTCGCTCGTTTTCATCCTCGAGTTCGTCGATGCGCTCTCTGAGCGATGCGCGTCCGAGCAACTCGTCGACGTCGAACATCCGGGCGAAGACGCGAAGCGGAGCTACTTTTAGGTTCCGGGGAGCGAGCGAAGCCGTCCCCGTCCTGCGGAGCATCGCCCGTCACCCGGCTCGAACGTAGACGGGGTCCGATCGCGCCGGTCTCTCGTGTGGGGCCTTCGGGGGGCGTGATGCCCTCCCGTCTCGGGCCCCGAACGCCACGCGTTAGCCCGCAGTCCCGTCGTCGACGTGCGACGAATCGTCTCCGCCCGGCTGCCATCCCCCGGCGAACTCGAGTAGCTGTCGGGCACGCTCTCGGCGGGCGAGAAACACCTCCCGTAGCGAGGGCGGGTTCCGGATCCGCGTCCCCTCGAGCATCGACTCCGGGACGGCGAGCGTGTTCGACGGAACGGCCTCGTCGCCGTGAACCGGGAAGTGTGTGGACTCGAGTTTCATCACGAGCGGTGCATCGAGCCGTTCGACGCCGTCGCCGGTCGCATACACTTCTTGGTTGATGCGTTCGTGTTGCGCTCGGTGCATGACCGCACACTCTCCGTCGGTGGGAGTCACGTACAACCGTCCGAGATAGTAGCTTCCGGAGAACACCTCGAACATGCTAGCTAGACACATGGTCTGGCGCGGGATAACTATTTGTGGATAGATTTAAACAGTATCGCTATCAATGTACTTGTCTTGAAACTCGTCGACCAGATTAGTACCTAATCTGCCACTCGAGTCGACTATTCATGTCGTTCATTAGATCTCTTGATGGAGGATACGGTCGGGTTTTGACGGTCGATCGACCGGTGACGGTCCCGACCTAGTTAAATATTTCTTAAATTTATAGAGTGAGTGAAAAAGAGAGAGCGGAGTATAAACGCTTTTGAATACGCTCGTTTGTCGTCACGTTCGCGTAAACGGTTCGAACGACTCTCGCTCTTTTTACGTCGTTCGGGTGGACGTATCGTCGATGAGATCCACTCGGCTGGTCGTCTTCCTCACGATCGCCGTGATGTTCGGGCTGACGGCCGCACCAGCCGCCGCCGGAGATGTCACGACCCCGTCCCTCGACTCGCAATCGAACGAGAGCACTCAATCCGGCGGAAACCTCACCGTCTCGTCGTTCATGCAATCGAGCGCCGCTGACGCGGAGAGTTCGGTCGAATCCGGGCTGTTCGAGACGAAATACGAGAGCGCCGACGACGATAAGCGAGCGGCGCTCGTCGACGATCGTACGGCCGCCCTCGAGACACGACTCGAGGCGCTCGAAGCCGAGCGAGAGCTACTCGAAGAAGTCGACGGGAACGTCTCCACCGGTGAGTACCGGGCGCGATCGGCGAAACTCGCGATCGGAATCGTCGCCCTCGAGCGCTCACTCGAGCGAACCATTCCGCGAGCGAACGAAACGGGTGTCGACCGGGATCGCCTCGACGATCTCCGATCGAACGCGTCCGATCTCTCGGGCTCGGCGGTTGCGTCCGAGGCGCGCGGAATCGCCGGCCTCGAACAGTTCGACGGTGGTCCACCGGCTCTCGACGAGGACGGAAACTGGACGGCACCCGGTCAGAACGACTCGGTTCTCGACGGGGACGGAAACTGGACGGCACCCGGTCAGAACGACTCGGTTCTCGATGAGGACGGAAACTGGACACCACCAGCGCAGGACGAGAACGCCGCGGCGACTGAGATCGACCTCGACGCCGCCGTCGCCGAGAGCGACGACGACCACCCGGCCAATCGGTCGGGCGATGGCTCGAGTTCGACCGCCACCGGTACCGACTCGAGTCCAGCCGACGATGCCGGTCCGCCGGACCAATCCGGTGGAAACGAGGGACAGGGTCCCGACCTCGGATCCGACGACACGTAGTGTGTTCCGACCGATCGACTTCGCTCGAGCAGACACCCTTTTCAGCGCCGACACCATACGCTCGGTCGATGGACTCCGCCGCGTTGCTGGATTTACTGGGAAACGAAAACCGCAGACGGATCCTTCGACTGCTCGCCCGAAAACCCTGTTATGTGACCGAAATTTCCGACTATCTTGGCGTGAGTCCCAAGGCGGTCATCGAGCACCTTCGAAAGCTCGAGGAGGCGGGTCTCGTCGAGAGCCGGGTCGACGATCAGCGTCGGAAGTACTTTCATATCGCTCGAAACGTTCGACTCGAGGTCAACGTCTCCCCGTACGGGTTCGCAAGCAAGAGCGCTTACCCCGAAAACAGTAGCTTCGACATCACCACCTGTCGACACCTCTCGCTCGACGTCTCCTGGGACAACGCGGGCGAACTTGACGACCTGTTACGCACACTCGAGGACTTAGAACAGCTCGAAAACGAACTCTCACTCGCCCAGCGGTGGGTCCAGGGACGACTCTGTGACGTCCTGGACGACATCTCCGAGACGGTCGGCGCTGGGCCGGAGAGTCGAATCTACGCGGATCTCCTGGCGAGCGTCCGATCGGAGCCAAAGTCCGTCGGCGAACTCAGCGGAGACATCGGTGCCTCTCGCGAGGTCGTCGCCGAACTACTCGAGCGGATGGCCGACGAGGGAATCGTTCGTCGAACGGAACGCGGCTGGGAACTGACGGTGGATTCCTGACCGTTCATAATCCTGATTCGGGTTTCACCACGTTGTTCCCGATGTTTTGGACCGATCAATCGGTCAGACCTACTATAAATTCGCAAAATAGGTTTATCTATTGACAGGCCGTATGTGGTATCGGTGTTCTTATGAACGCAGTTACAGCAACCGACGAATCGTACGGCTACTCCCTCGAGCGTGGATGGCGGACCCTCGCGATCGCTGGCGGCGTGGTTGGCCTCATCGGCCTCCTCGCGGTCGCGTTTCCGCTGGTAACGGGTCTCTCGGTAACGATCGGCCTCGGCATGCTCCTCATCCTCGGCGGGATCGTCCACGGCGCACACGCGTTTACCGCACGCGGGTGGAGCGGATCGCTCTGGCAGGTCGCCCTCGGCGTCGTCTCGGTCCTCGCAGGGGTAATCTTGCTCGTGAACCCGGTGGTCGGACTCGTGACCCTCACGGCTCTGGCGATCGCGTATCTGTTGGTCGACGCCGTCGCCGAACTGTGGATGGCGATGCGAATGGACGACCAGCCCGGCCGAGCGTCGGTCGCAGTCAGCGGACTGCTCTCACTCGTCCTCGCCGGCCTCCTCTGGTTTGGATTTCCCGCCGACGCGGCCTGGGCGATCGGCGTTCTCGTCGGTGTCGGCCTCCTCGCGACCGGTCTCTCGATGGTCGTCGTCGCGATTACCGGCCGAAACGCGGCGCAAACGGCATCCACCGCGGCCGAACCACGGAGTACGTGATCTTCGTTTTTCATCGTCGACCGCGTTACTCACCGCCGCCTTGCATCAGTAGCTGAATCTCCTCGTTCTCGGCGAGTACCTCGGGATCACCGCTATCGACGATCTCGCCGCGTTCGATCACGTACATCCGGTCGACGATTTCGGGGACGTGACTCGCGTTCGACTCCGCAACCAACACCGAGATCTCCCTGTCGATGATCTCCCGAATGTAGCGTTTGAGGTTCTCGACGACGACGGGGGCCAGTCCCTCGAGCGGCTCGTCGAGCAAGAGCAGATCCGGCTGGAGCGCCAGCGCACGGCCGATCGCAGTCATCTTCCCTTGCCCGCCGCTCAAGTTCTGCACTTCGGCGTTACGTCGGTTCTCGAGTTCGGTAAAGAGGTCGAAGACGTCCTCGACGACGGCCTCCTCGTCCTCGATGTCGCGGGCGTCGCCGGAGGTCCAGATCGGGAGCCGGAAGTTCTCCTCGACGGTCATCCCCGTAAAGAGATCACGGTTTTCCGGCTGGTAGCCGATGCCGCGTTTCGGAATCAGTTCCGCACGGCGGTCGATCAGTTCCTCCCCTTTGAACCGGACCGACCCGTTCGCGACGGGCGTCAGACCCATGATCGAGCGAAACGTCGACGTCTTGCCCGCACCGTTTCGTCCGACCAGTGCGACCGCCTCGCCCTCGCGAACCTCAAGATCGATACCGTGGGTCACCTCGAACCCCTCGACTAACGCCGAGAGATTCGACACCTCGAGGAGGGGATCGGACGTCATTCGTCCACCCCCAGGAGGACCCGCCGGAGGTCGGGATCGGTCTCGAGCAGGTCGGGATCGCCCTCCCTGAAAATCTGTCCGTCGTGGAGCACGACGAGCCGGTCTGCGTACTCCTTGACGAGATCCATGTCGTGTTCGATAGTGACCGTCGTGACGCTCTCGGCTTCGCTGGCCTCGACGATCGTCTCGATCACGTACTCTTTCTCCTGGGTGGCCACCCCCGACGTCGGCTCGTCGAGCAACAGGTACTGTGGATCGAGCGCGAACGACATCGCGACGTCGAGCAGCTTCCGATCGCCGTGGGGGAGCGTCTCGGCGATCTCGTCTTCGATCCCCTCGAGGCGAAAGTCCGCCAGGAGGTCGTCGACCTGTCGCTCGACGTCTTCGTGTCCGTCGTCGCGAGAGCGCATGCTCAGCGTCTTCCCGTGACGAGAGAGTGCTGCGGTGCGGACGTTCTCTCTGACCGTCATCTCCTCGAAGACGTGAACGATCTGGAAGCTCCTGACCAGCCCGGCTTTGACCCGCTTCTCGGGAGCCATCCCGGTAATATCGCGTTCGACCGTCGAGCCGTTCTGCTCGCGGTGGACGACGACTTCGCCCCGATCGGGCTCGAGCAGCCCGGTCAAGAGGTTCACGAGCGTGGTCTTCCCAGCACCGTTCGGGCCGACGATGAAGACCCGTTCGCCCTCCGTTTCGCCGAACCGAACCGAGACGTCGTCGGTGGCGCGCAGTTCGCCGAACTCCTTTCGTAACTCGCGTGCTTCGAGCATCTCATTTCACCCCGAATACGATGATTCGAACCGTCGTCGTAGCGCGGTCGACGCCCTCTCGAACGGCCGCTGTGGCGCTGTGGACGTCCTCCTGTAACCGTCCCGGCTCCCGAACTCTGCCGGCGACCCAGGCGTTGAAATCCGGGAGCGAGCCGACGATCCCCTTCGGCATGAAGAAGACGATCGCCAGCAAGACGAGGCCGGTCAGCGCGTGGTAGTACTCGACCCAGAACCGGGCGGCCTCGAGCAGGTAGACGAGGATGATGCCGCCGATCAGCGGCCCGACGAGCGTCGTGAAGCCGCCGAGGATTGCCATGAACAGGATCTCGCCGGAGACGAAGACGTACAGCGTCGGCTCGGGCTGGACGTGAAGCCGAAGCAAAGCGTAGACGCCGCCGGCGAACGCGCCGTACAGTCCGGAGATGGTAAACGAGAGCCAGACGTACTTCTCGACGGGAATGCCGATGAATCTGGCTCGCGTCCGATCCTGTCCGATCGCGTCGAGCGCCCGGCCGAACGGCGAGTTGATCAGCTTCCACATCGCCAGTAGCATGACGAGCATGAGCACGATCGTCGTGTAGTAGAGCACGAGATCGTAGCCGAGCGTCGTCCACTCGAGGAAGAACAACGTGGGCCTGTCGCCACCGATCCGGACCTGGAGGCCGTCGTTGTAGTTGAAGAAGCCGCTCCGGAAGACGGTGGCGAACAGTACCTGGTTGAACGCGAGCGTCAGCAGGGCGAAGTAGATGTCGACGTAGCCGGCGACGAAGTAGCCGATGACGACGGCGAGCGTCGTGCCGACGATCACCGCCCTGAGGAGCAACAACAGCCCCTCGGAGACGTTGTAGTGGGCGGCCAGCACGGCGACGCCGTAGGCGCCGCCGCCGAAGAAGGCAGCGTGGCCGAACGAGACGAGTTCGGTGTGGCGCAACAACAGATTGAGACCGACGGCCGCGAGGCCGAACAAGATCCCCCGGAACAGCCGTTCCCAGGAGAGGCCGACGAGACCGGCCAGGAAGGGAAGGGCAAACAGACCCACGAGACCGAGGAACGCGAACACCGTCTGGAGCGGCGTCAGGCCGAGCCCGCGCGTCAGCGGAATCCGAACCACGGTCTGACCGTCGCGGTCCTCGACCAGCGGGAAGCGACTCATTCGATCTCACCCCACGTTCCGAACAGCCCTTCCGGTTTGACCAACAGAATCGCGAGCATCACCGCGAACGGCGCGGCCAACTCGACGGGCGGATACTGCCAGATCGCCCACCGGCTGATGACGCCGACGAGCAACGCGCCGACGAACGCCCCCTTCAGACTCCCGAGACCGCCGATGACGATGACGACGAACGACAGCACCAGAGGGTCCAGCCCCATCTCGAGGAAGGCGGTGCCGGGGCCGATCGAGACCATCGCGCCGCCGAAGCCCGCGAAGAACGCGCCCATCGCGAAGACGAGCGTGAACGTGCGGTCCGTGCTGACGCCGATCGCGGTCGCCATGTCGCGGTTGATCGCGGTCGCACGGACGATGCGACCCGTCTTCGACCGGTCGAAGAACCAGACGAGCCAGAGAAACACGGCGAGGCCGACGACCATCACGACGACGTTGTAGCTGGGGTAGCCGAATCCCACCAGTTCGGTCGTCGGAACCCGATTGAGCGCGCTGTAGACGCCCGGATCGACCGGCGTCGCGCCCCAGCCGAGCTTCATCACGTCGACGAAGATCAACAGCAACGCGTAGGTCAACAGGAGCTGATAGACTTCGTCGCGCTCGTAGATCGGCCGCACGAACACCGACTCGACGATCGCCCCGACCGGCAAGAGGACGGCGGCGGCCGCGAGTGAGCCGAGCAGGACGACCACCGCGAAGACGAGCGCCGAGACCGGGCCAGCGGGGCTCGCGACGAGCCCGGTGAGGTAGCCGACGATCGTGAACGTCACGAACGCACCGAGCGCGTAGAGTTCGCCATGGGCGAGGTTGAGGACCCCTAACACGCCGAAGATGATCGTCAGCCCCGACGCGATCATAAACAGGATGAACCCGTAGTAGAGCCCGTTGAGCGTGTGGGTGACGAACGATTCGATCATCTGTCACGATCACCAGCTCTCGATCCAGTCCAGGGAGGTCTGTCCCTGCGGCGGCGAGACGTTCTTGGCCGCGTAGACGTTGACGTCCTCGATGACTGCGGCGTCGTACTCGTCGGACCACGCGAGTTCGCCGAAGTGGGCGTTCGAGTATCCCTGGTGGTCCGGGCCGATGGTGTGGTAGCCTGCCGGCGTGAAGAAGCCGTGATTGGTGAGTATCTCGGCGAGTTCGTCCTGCTCGGGCCAGCGACCGAGCAGCCTGACGGCTTTCTCGGCCGCGGTCGCCCACGCGGTCACCGCGCCGTAGCCGCTCATGAAGTGGGCCGTCGGAAGGACGCCGTACTCGTCCTGTACCTCCTCGAGTAGTTCCTCACCGGGACTCCAGCGCTCCGTGTCCGGCTGGTCCCAGTAGAAGTTCCGCGATCCGGCCCGAATCGGTCCGTCCGTGAGGTCCTCGCTCAGGTCGTTCGCCGATCCGTACAGCACCGGACCGACCAGTAACTCCACGTTGTCGAACATCCCGGCACCGTGGCCCTGTTCGAGCAGGAGCGTCGCGTCGCCACCCCAGCAACTCGAGAACAACACGTCCGGCTCCTCGCTGTTGACCTCCTCGATGTGTGTCGACATGTCGTCGGTCCCGAGGTCCGGAAAGCCCTCATAGGCCAGCTCCGCACCAGCTAACTGTTCGATTCCGGCGGCGAAGATCTCCTGTTCGTCGAACCCGAAGGCGTAGCCCGGGTTGATCCCCGCGTACGTATCTATCTCGTCTTCGCCGAGCAACTCGACCGCCTCGATCGCCGCGGCCAGCGCCTCCATCACGTCGTGGTTCTGGAACCGAAACGAGTACTGGTTGTCCTCGGGCGGGTGGTCCTCCTCGTACAGCGTCGTCACCGTTCCGTCGGTCGCGACGTTGATCACCCCCTGGTCGTTGATCTCCGGCACCATCGCCTCGTGGTTCCCACTCGAGATCGGGCCGAACGTGACGTCCATGCCGTCGTCGACGAACTGCTGGTAGTTCTCCAGCGCTTCTTCCCCTTCCTCGACGACCTCGAGGTCGACCTGGCGGTCCGCGATCCCGCCGTTGTCGTTGATCCGCCGAACGGCGGTTTCGGCACCGTACTGGGCTTGCACGCCGAGAACCGCCGGCGCTCCCTCGAGAAAGGTCTGGAGACCCGCCTCGATCGGCTCGTCGGGAACCTCGGCGTCCTCGATCGGATCGTCCTCCTCCTGAAGGAGGTCACTACAGCCCGCGAGCGCAACGGCAAGCGCAGTGCCACCGACTGCTTTCATCACCGTTCGTCTGTCCATACCCCCTTCCGTCGAACCTGCGGTTGGATCAGTCGTCATAGCCAGATTGCACCGTCCTGTGGCTCGTTCGCCATATCTATGGTACAGATTCACACTGCAAATAGGCAGATGTGTACATGTTAACGCCACCAGATCCACCCTCCGTGCGGGCTACGCCCTTCCGCAGGTTCGCCGACGGGACGGACGCGACAGCGCTAACGGCTGGCGCCAAGAACGTCCCCAGGCTGGCGCCAAGAACGTCCCCATCGTTGCTACGTCGTCGACAGGAATGTCCCCGTCGTTGCTACGTCGTCGCCAGGAGGGTCCAGATCGGTACCACGCCGTCGACAGGAACGTCCTCGTTATTGCCAGCACGACTAGCTGTGTCTGACGTACGTTTATGTGTCAGGGTACGTCCCTAGAGCATATGTCGAACAACCGCGTCGAGCAGCTCGAATCGACGGTCGCGGAACTCGAGTCGACGGTAGACGGTCTGACGAACGAGCTCATCGAAGCGAAAGAACGCATCCGCGTTCTCGAGGCAGAGCTCGATACCGAGACGCCGACCCGCGTCCCGGATCGACGAGACAGCGAATCGGAGGAGTCGACCGACGAGTCAACGCCCGAGGCCGAACCCGACGACGTCGCGGCCGCGACGGCCGACGCCGACGACGGAGTACCCGGTGACGAAGCGGAAGACTCAGGTAGCGACGACATAATTGTCGCGTAACCGCATGCTCGGCCGTCGGGTGCGTGACCGGTGTACTGTCGGTCGCGGACGCTCACACGGCCGACGAACCACCGCGTCACGGACGTCCGTGGCCGACGAACCGCCGTGAGCGTTCCGACGGAGGTCTCGAGGAGGAAATGTACATCAAAGCAGTCGTTCTGGACAAGTTCAAGAGCTTCGGCCGGAAGACGAAGATTCCGTTCTACGAGGACTTTACGGTCGTCACCGGCCCAAACGGCTCCGGCAAGTCGAACATCATCGACGCCGTCCTCTTCGCGCTCGGACTCGCCCGCACCCGCGGAATCCGCGCCGAGAAACTGACCGACCTCATCTACAACCCCGGTCACGAGGACGGCGAGCGAAGCGGTGGCCCACGCGAAGCGACCGTTGAGGTCGTCCTCGACAACGAAGACGAGACGCTCACCCGCTCGCAGGTCGTCAACGCCGCCGGCAGCGAGGACGTCGGCGACGTCGACGAGATTCGCATCCGCCGGCGGGTCAAAGAGACCGAGGACAACTACTACTCTTACTACTACCTGAACGACCGCTCGGTCAACCTCTCTGACATCCAGGACCTGCTCGCACAGGCTGGCGTCACTCCCGAAGGGTACAACGTCGTCATGCAGGGCGACGTCACCGAGATCATCAACATGACCCCCCACGCTCGTCGGGGGATCATCGACGAAATCGCCGGCGTCGCCGAGTTCGACGCCAAAAAAGAGGACGCCTTCGAGGAACTCGAGGTCGTCGAGGAGCGCATCGACGAGGCCGAACTTCGGATCGAGGAGAAACGCGACCGCCTCGGCCAACTCGAAGACGAGCGTCGGATTGCCCTCCGGTATCGCCGGCTTCGCGACGAGAAAGCCGAGTACGAGGGATACAAAAAGGCCAGCGAACTCGAGGAGAAACGAGAGGAACTCGAGGCCGCCGAAGGCCGCGTCGAGAGCCTCGAGGACGACCTCGAGGATCTGCAACGGGAACTCGACGAGCGCCAGGGCACGCTCGTCCGCCTCCAGGAAGACCTCGAGGATTTAAACGCCGAAATCGAGCGAAAAGGCGAGGACGAACAGCTCCGGATCAAAAGCGAGATCGAGGAGATCAAAGGCGACATCTCCCGGCTTGAGGACCGGATCGAGGCCAGCGAGGAACAGATCGAGGAAGCCGAGTCGAACCGCCGTGAGGCGTTCGTCCAGATCGATCGCAAACAAGAGGAGATCACCGACCTCGAGGACGAGATCCGTGAGCACAAACTCGAGAAAGCCTCCATCAAGACCGAAATCGCCGAACGCGAGACGAAACGCGAGGAACTCGAAGCCGAGATCGACTCCGTCGACACCGAGTTCGACGAACTCAAAGCGGATCTCGCCGACCGCAAGTCCGACCTCGAGGAGGCCAAAACCGAGAAGAACGACCTCCAGCGCGAACAGGACCGCCTGCTCGACGAAGCCCGCCGTCGCTCGAACGCCATCAGCGAGAACGAGGGGACGATCGAGAACCGCCGCGAGGAACTTCCGGAACTCGAGAGCCAACGCGGTGACTTAGAACGCGAACTCGAGAAAGCAGAGAAGAACCGCGAGAGCATCGCGAGCGTCGTCGAGGATTTGAAAGGCGAAAAGCGCGGCCTCCAGGGAGACCTCGACGAGATCGACGACGAGCTCCAGGCGAAACAACAGGAGTACGCCGAGCTCGAGGCAAACGCCAGTGAGAGCGGCGACTCCTCGTTCGGTCGTGCGGTGACGACGATCCTCAACTCGGGGATCAACGGGGTCCACGGCGCGGTCGCGCAACTGGGCACCGTCTCCGGCGAGTACGCCGTCGCCTGCGAGACCGCCGCGGGCGGTCGGCTCGCGAACGTCGTCGTCGACGACGACGTCATCGGCCAGCAGTGTATCGAACACCTCAAATCGCGCAACGCCGGGCGGGCGACGTTCCTCCCGCTGACCGACATGCGCGAGCGCGGCCTCCCGAACGCGCCGACCGACCCCGGCGTCGTCGGCTTCGCGTACGACCTGGTCGAGTTCGACCCAGAGTACTCGGGGGTCTTCTCGTACGTTCTCGGTGATACGTTGGTCGTCGAGGACTTAGAGACCGCTCGAGCGTACATGGGAGAGTACCGGATGGTCACCCTAGACGGCGACCTGGTCGAGAAAAGCGGCGCGATGACGGGTGGCTCCGGCGGCGGGTCGCGCTATTCGTTCACCGGTGGCGGCGAGGGCCAACTCGAACGCGTCGCAAAACAGATCACCGAACTCCAGGACGAACGCGACTCGCTACGCGAGGAGCTCCGAGGCGTCGAGGAGCGCCTCGACGACGCCCGCGACCGGAAGACCGACGCCGCCGACGAGGTTCGCTCGATCGAAGCCGAGATCGAGAAACTCGACGATCGGCGCGAATCGATCGAAACGGAGATCGAGACCCTCGAGGCCGACCTCGAGGAGAAACGCGAGGAACGCGAGTCGGTCGACGAGCGGATGAACGAGATCTCGACTGCGATCGAAGAGCAGACGGCCGAGATCGAAGAGATCGAGGCCGACATCGACGATCTCGAGGCAGAGCTCGCCGACTCGAAGATTCCCGAACTCACCGCCGAAATCGACGACCTCGAGGCCGAAATCGACGAGCGTGAGGGCCGGATCGACGAGATCGACGGGACGTTGAACGAACTGGGCCTCGAGAAGGAGTACGCCGAAGACGCGATCGAGGACCTCCACGACGACATCGAGACCGCCCAAAACCGGGTGGCAGAACACGAAGAACGGATCGACGACTGCGAGAAGGCTATCGACGACAAACGCGACCTCCTCGAGGAAAAACGCGAGGCTGTCGCGGGTCTCGAGGAGGAACTCACCGAGTTGAAAGCCGACCGAAGCGAGTTGAAAGACGAACTCGCGGACGCGAGGACGGCCCGTGACCAGCAACAGGACCGGGTAAACGCCGTCGAGAGCAAACTCGGGGACAAGCGCACGCGCGTCTCCGACCTCGAGTGGGAGATCGAGAGTCTCGAGGGCGAGGTCGGCGACTACGACCCCGAAGACGTGCCGGATCACGACACCGTCCTCGAGATGATCGAGTTGCTCGAGGCGGACATGGAGACACTGGAGCCGGTCAACATGCTCGCGATCGACGAGTACGACGAGGTGCGCTCAGATCTCGGCGATCTCGAGGAGGGTCGCGACACCTTAGTCGAGGAAGCCGACGGCATTCGAGACCGGATCGACCGGTACGAGTCCCAGAAGAAGCGGACGTTCATGGACGCCTACGACGCGATCTCGGCACACTTCACGGAGATATTCGAGAAGCTCTCGGAGGGGACCGGAACCCTCCATCTCGAGGACGACGACGATCCGTTCGAGGGCGGGCTGACGATGAAAGCCCAGCCGGGCGACAAGCCGATCCAGCGTCTGGATGCGATGTCCGGCGGGGAGAAGTCCCTGACTGCTCTCGCCTTTATCTTCGCGATCCAGCGACACAACCCCGCGCCGTTCTACGCGTTAGACGAAGTCGACGCCTTCCTCGATGCCGTCAACGCCGAGCGGATCGGCGAGATGGTCGAGGAACTGGCCGATCAGGCGCAGTTCGTCGTCGTCTCCCACCGCTCGGCGATGCTCGAGCGCTCCCAGCGGGCGATCGGGGTGACGATGCAACAGGACAACGTGAGCGCGGTCACCGGCATCGACCTGAGTAGTGAGGAGGTGCCGGCTGATGACTAGCGAGGAGAGCGAGGCGCGAAGCGTTCGAGAATCGCAAAGCGATTCTCGCAGCCCATCAGAAGTGCTTCGCACTTCTGAGGACGCCTCGAAAAAGGCGAACGGGGAGCAAAGCGACCCGCGAGAGAGCGAGGCGAGCCACGAGCAGTTCTACCGCGAGGTCCGAACCGATGGCGGCGACGACGACATCCCGCTGAACATCGTCGGCCACGGAGACCGGGAACGTCCGTCGAGTGACTCCGAGCCGTCGAACGACGACGGCACCGTCCTCGAGTTCTCGGAGGGCGACGTCGGCGGCGATTCCGACGACGACACAGCCGACGCGGGTGACGATTCCGACGACGGCGACGAGGAGGTCGAACCCGTCGAACTCCTCGTCCAACTCGCGAAAGACGGCGAGATCGATCCGTGGGACATCGACGTCGTACAGGTCACCGACAAGTTCCTCGAGGCGCTAGACGACGCAGATCTGCGGACCTCGGGACGGGCGCTGTTCTACGCGAGCGTGCTCCTGCGGATGAAAAGCGACGAACTGTTCGCGCCCGACGAACCCGAGGAGGAGGAACTGCCGCCGTGGGAGGCACCGTTCGCCGACGACGCGGGTGGACCGATGGACGGTGGTGAAGACGGGGACCATCCGCCGGGGTTCGACCCCGTCGAGAACCTCGAGGCGGAGATGGAACGCCGCCTCGAGCGCAAACACGCCCGCGGGAAACCCGAGACGCTCGACGAACTCGTCCGCGAACTCAGAAACGCCGAACGTGGCACCTGGTGGAAGGAGTCCCGGAGTTACGACACGAGCGACTCGCCGCGGGGGTACGACCGCGGCGTCCAGGAGCTGTCCTACCACGCCGAAGACGAGTTCCGCGTCGACGACGAGCCGACGAGCGACGACGTCACGCACACGACCCACGAGGAGGACATCGAGACCGTCATCGACCGCGTCGACGCCGCGCTCGAAGAACAGTACGAGAACGGACGCGCCGAAGTGCTGTACGCCGAGATCGACGAGGTCGGCGGCTCGCGCGTGATGACCTACCTCGCGTTGCTCTTTCTCGCCCACCGCGGCCGAATCGAACTCGAGCAAGACGAACTGTTCGGCGATCTCTGGATCCAGCGGCCGACGCTCGAGGCCGAGGCCGGAGAGGCGGTCGCGGACTGAACGGCTTTTCCGTAGGGATCGTCAGCTGTCGACTCACCCACTCCAGGAGCGGTAGAGCCGTCTCGCGACGACACCGATCCCGACGTAGCCGACGATCGTCGTGATCAACTCGCCGAGGACGGGTATCGCGGACACGATGGCGAGGACGAGGGCCCCGACCAGTGCCGTTCCGGCACCGACCGCTCCGTGGCCGCCGGTCAAGAGATCACCGACCCAGACGACCGCCACCGCGAGGCCGACGACGCCGACGCAGAAGAGGACGATCAGCCCAGGGATCGTGACGATCAACCCGATGATCGTGATCGCGAACAAAAAGAGCACGATCGGGCCGCCGATCCCAGCCAGCAGTCCCCAGAGGAGACCGCGAATCGGCTCCTCGTGGAGTTCGGTAACGGTCTCGCGGGCGTAGCGCGGTCCGATTCCGACCAGCGCGACGCCGAGAATCGCGTAGATAACTAGCGAAACGAGAAACTGGAGCGCGAACTCGAGGGCAGGCTCGGACGTTCCCTGGGCGCTCACGCCGGCGGGGAACACCGCGAGCGCGAGGAAGCCACTGACGGCGAGCGTACGGAGGGAGGGCATCGGTCGGTTCTCGAACCGATGGCACAAAGTGATTTCGTCACGGCTCGACTCCTGTACGCTCGCGAAACCGGGGAGGGCGAGCCGGTCAGGGCGTCGTCGGAACTATTATCTCTCGCGGCGCGGTCGTATCGAGTGATACAGCGATGACACGGCCGGGCCGACAGCCGAGCGCAGGGGAAGGGCTTCGCCGCCTCGCGAATCAGATCGGGTTCGCGCTACTGTGGTGTTGGATCCTCGTCTCCGTGCTGTTCGTGCCGGGATTTTTCGGTTACCCGTGGGTCGGCGGACTCCTGTTTCTCGTCGGGCTGGTCGTCTGCTGGCAGGCCGCGACGGCCTCGAGCGACCCCGTGTACACGATCGGGACGAAACGGGCGGTCCGGACGGGCCGCGTCAACGCCCCGGACGTCGCCTGCGACGAGTGCGGAGAGCCCGCCGACGGGGGAGAGTACCGCCGGTACGAAAAACGGCGCGTCCTGTTCGGGTCGACGATCGCCGTCCTGGAATCGGGCGAGAACGTCTACTGTGAGGGGTGTGCGGTCGATCCACGCGATCGGTTCGCGGACGCGGGTTCTACCGACGTCATCCACGAGAACTCCGCGGCCGATGGTCGGTCGCGGCCCGGTGATCGGTCGTCGGACGCCAACGGTCACGCGCCACGATTCGGTGACGGCCCACCACACTCCGACGACGCACCACCGCGCTCCGAAACCGGTCCAGACCACGGATCGACGGCACCGCCCGACCGCGAGTTCGACCAGTCGTGACCCTCGGACGGGGCGCTGTGGCGATCCACGAGCCGAATCGATCCGGTGGGACTCGAGTAGAATCGAGCATAGTGTTCGAAGTCGGCCTCGACGAGTGTGATATCACATCTCACGAGATGTCAAGTGCATCCAGTGATACTGCTGAGATATGTCCTCCGGTGCGGAGTCGGCCGAGAGCAATCTCACGGAGGGATCGCTCGTCCGGCCGATGTTCATGCTGGCCTGGCCGCTCGTCGTGATTCAGTTGCTGCAAGTGGCCTACAACGTCGGCGACACGTTCTGGCTGGGCGCGCTCTCGCCCGACGCTGTCGGGGCGATCAGCCTCGCGTTTCCGCTTCTGTTCTTGATGATCGCACTCGGTGGCGGCTTTACGACCGCAGGGGCGATCCTCATCGCCCAGCATACGGGTGCCGAGAGCGGCGACGACGGCTTGATCGCCGGCCAGACGCTCTCGTTCGTCTCGCTGGTCGCGATCGGTCTCGGCATCGTCGGCTTCGTCGCGACCGATCCGATGCTCGCGCTCCTGCCGGCACAGGGCGACACGGAGGCCGCGATCGTTCCCCTCGCCGCCGACTACCTTCGGATCTTCTTCCTCGGACTCCCGTTCGTCTTCGGCTTTTTCGTCTTCGTCTCGCTCATGCGCGGCTTCGGCAACACTCGCGCGCCGATGCGCGTGATGGCCGTCAGCGTCGTCATCAACCTCGTCATCGACCCGATTCTGATCTTCGGCGTCGGTCCGGTCCCCCGCCTCGAGGTCGCCGGCGCGGCGGTCGCGACCGTCATCTCCAGGGGCGTCGCGACGGGGATCGGCTTCTACCTGCTGTACTACACCGACGTCGGCCCCGACATCCAGCCCGAGCACCTCAAGCCGCGCCTCGAGTACGTCAGCAAAATCACGCACCTTGGCGTGCCGACGTCGATCGAGCAGTCGATGACGGCGCTCGCGCTGGTCGCGATGACGGCGATCGTCGTGACGTTCCCGCCGGCCGTCGTGGCGGCCTACGGGCTGGGCAATCGGCTGATCTCGCTTGCGTTCCTGCCGGCGATGGGGATGGGCCAGGCGATGGACTCGATCGTCGGCCAGAACCTCGGTGCGGACAGACCCGAGCGAGCGGAGCGAGCCACGTGGCTCGGGGCGGCCGTGGTCGGTGCCATCATGGCCGTCGCGGGGCTCGTGGCCTTCCTCTTCCCGGAGCCGTTCGTCTCGGTGTTCATGACGGCCGACGAAGCCGGCCGCGCGGAGACGATCGCCCACGGCGTCGACTACCTCCGGATCGCCGCGTTCGCGTTCGTCTTCATGGGCGTCCTCCAGGTGATCCTGGGTGCGTTCCGTGGCGCGGGGAACACGAAGACGGCACTGGTTTTCGCCGTGCTCGGGCTGTGGATCGTCCGGCTCCCGATCACCGCCTACCTCGTCTTCGTCGCCGGCTGGGGGGAGACCGGCATCTGGCTCGGCGTCGTCGTCGGCGACCTCGTGGGTGCGCTCACCGCGACCGCCTGGTTCACCCGCGGCACGTGGAAAAGCTCGATACTCGAGGACGGCGACCGCGGCGAGCCCGCCACACCCGACGGCGAGTCGATCGCGGAGTAATCCACCTCGATTTCGGTGGGTGACGGTCACGGTTATTGCCCTCGAGCGCGGACGTCCGACGTGGACGACCGCCAGCCAGAACGACGATGTTCGCTCTGTCGAGCGCCGCTTTCCGACTCGACGACCGCAGTCGAGACAGCGGCAGGCACGCGATTCTGTTCGACCGGTTGTCTGGCCGTCGACGACGCGCTCCCGGCACGTTCGGACGAGCGAGCGGCGTCGACGACCGTCGGGGACGACGAGAGTACGCGAGATGACCACCTCGAGCGAACACACCTTCGGATCGACGGGATGCACTCGGCGACCTGCGAGACGTACCTCGAGTCGGTCGCCGAAGGGATCGAGAGCGTCGAACGCGCCGAAGCGAGCTACGTCGCGGAAGCACTCTACGTCGACCACGACCCCGACCGGATCTCCGAGACCGAACTCGAGCGCGCGGTGAGTCGACTGGGGTACACCGCCTACCGGCGTGAAGAGGCAAACCCCGAAGATCGGGAGGCAAGCGGTGGCGGTGTCGTCGGCGAATCGACCGGCGGAACCCGGCGATCACGCGAGATGAGCGGCGTCCGAAAGCGCCGGAGCGACGACATTCTCGAGATGCGGTACGTCGCTGGCGTCGTCTTCGGTACGTTCCTGCTGGTCCCGTACGCGGCGGTGTTCTACCCCGTCTACCTCTCGGCGTACTCGAGTCGGGGCGTGCTGGCTCACTACCAGGACGCGTTCACGTCCCTCGAAGGGGGCGTGTTTCTCCCGGTGTTGTTCGTGCTGACCGGCGCGGTGTTGCTGTTAACCGGCTGGCCCCTCCTTCGCGGGGCGTACGTCGGCCTGAAGCTGCGCCAGCCGAACGCCCACCTGCTCGCCGCGCTCACCATCCTCGCTGCGTACGCCTACGGCACGCTCTCGCTCGCGTTCGGACGGATCGACGTCTACTACGACCTGACGATCGTCGTCGCCGCGCTGGTGATGGCCGCCGTCTTCGCCGACGCGATGGTCAAACGACGCGCGATGGATCGACTCGTCGATCTGACTATTTCCCAGGTCGACGAGGCGCGGCGACTCGAGGCGGACGGATCGATGCGATCGGTTCCGGTCGGGGAACTCGAGCCCGGCGACCGGGTCCTCGTCCGCGAAGGCGAACGAATTCCAGTCGACGGCGTCCTGCTCGAGAGTGAGTGTACCGTCGACGAAGCGGTCGTCACGGGGGAGTCCTTACCGGTGGCAGTGGAACCGGGTGAGACGGTGGTCGGCGGCTCGCTCGTCGTCGACGGGAGTGCAGTGATCGACGTGGGCGGAGAACCGACGAGCCGACTCGAGCAGCTCACGGAGACCGTCTGGAACGTCCAGAGTGCGACACACGGGATGACACGCCACGGCAACGCGCTCGCAGCGAAGGTCGCACCAGCCGTCATCGGCGTGGCGATCCTCGCGGGCGTCGTCGGCTACGGGGTCGGCGGGGGTGCGACCGGCGCCACGGCGGCGGTGCTCCTGACGGTCGTCGCCGCGAGCCCGTGGGCGCTCGCACTCGCAACACCGGTCTCCGTCGCCGCAAGCGTCCACGAGGCGCTCGAACGGGGGATCGTCGTCTTCGACGAGACCGTCTTCGAACGGATTCGAGACGTCGACGTCGTCGTCTTCGACAAGACGGGGACGCTGACGACCGGCGAGATGACCGTCCGCGAAACCGACCTGTCGGACGACCTCCTCGTTGGGGCGGCGGCGCTCGAGCGACACTCGTCGCACCCGGTGGCCGAAGCGATCGTCGACGCTGCCGACGACGGGCCAGGCCCACGAGACGGACGGAGCCGGCGAGCAGCGACCGAATCGCCGCGATCGGACGGCGGCTCGAGCGAGGAATCCGACGCGGCGGCACCCGGTGTGGGCGACGGGAAGCCGGCGACGGACGTTCGCGAGTTTCGGAGCCACGCGACCGGCGTCGAAGGGATCGTCGCAGGCGACCGAGTCGTCGTCGGTCACCCCGACCTCGTGGGAGAACGGACGGGCGGGCTCGAGCCCGCCCTGGAAGAGCGGATCGAACGAGAGCGCGAAAACGGCGGACTACCGGTGGTCGTCGGCCGCGACGGTCGCGTCGAGGGGCTGATCGTCGTCGGCGACGAGCCGCGAGCGGACTGGGAGCGGACGGTCACGAGTCTCCACGAACGCGGCGTCGACGTCGTCGTGTTGACCGGAGACGCCG
The DNA here is from genome assembly GCF_009807105.1 of Natrialba sp. INN-245. Taxonomy (NCBI): domain Archaea; kingdom Methanobacteriati; phylum Methanobacteriota; class Halobacteria; order Halobacteriales; family Natrialbaceae; genus Natrialba; species Natrialba sp. INN-245. Next base: position 31,396 of record NZ_WUBV01000063.1, read on the forward strand.
AGACGGCGGCCGGACACTTCGTGGACCACCCCTGCGTCGATCACGTCTTTGCGGCCGTTCCGCCGGGCGGAAAGACGGCTGCGGTCGAACGGCTCAAAGGAGAGGGACGGGTCGCGATGGTCGGCGACGGAACGAACGACGCCCCGGCGCTGGCCGAGGCGGACCTCGGCGTCTCGCTCGGCAGCGGAACCGCACTGGCGTCCGACGCCGCCGATCTCGCGATCGTCGACGAGGAACTCGCGGGCGTCGAGCGCGCCTTCGATCTCGCGACCGCTGCGCGCGGTCGGCTCAGACAAAATCTTGGGTTGGCGCTCCTCTACAACGCCATCGCGATCCCGATCGCGGTCGCTGGCCTGTTAAACCCGCTGTTCGCGACGGCCGCAGCAGTCGTGACCGCCGCGTTCGTCGCCGCTAACGCGTCCAGATCGCTCGTCGGCGGCGCGTGAGACGCCAGGTCGTCCGTCCGGTCGCTCACGATACCGGCGGTGTTTACCCCTCGAGTAACGCCCACTCGTCGGGGCGTCGCATCTCGACGAGATCACGCCGTTCCATCTCCGAGAGGACCTCCGGGACCCGGTTTGGCTGGGCGATCTCCATCTCGATGCGCTCGATACTGTGATACTCGGCGAGGAAGTGACGGATCTCCTCCTGGGAGAACGTCTCCTGGTCGGCCCGCTCCATCGCCCCGATGATCAGATCGATCATGTCCTCGATGAAGTTCCACGGGTAGACGATCCACGTCCACTCCTCTAACCGTTCGCCGACGTAGTCGGGCTCGAACTCGCTCGTCTGGAGGAGTTGAAGCGTCGCGGTGCGGACTTCCTCGGCGCCGCGGTCGTCGACGTACTCGTAGGCGCGCTCGATCGAGCCGCCGGTGTCGGCGATATCGTCGATGATGAGGACGTCTTTTCCCTCGACGCTGCCCTCCGGCATGGGATAGCGGACTGTCGGTTCGCCGGTCTTCTCGGCGGTACCGACGTAGTGTTCCATCTTCAGGCTCGTCAGGTCGTCGAGCCCCAGGAAATCACAGAGACACCGGCCCGCGAACCACCCGCCGCGTGCGAGGGCAACGACGACGTCCGGCTCGAACTCGTCGTGACGAACCTCGTCGCTGACGTCCCGACAGAGGCTGTAAATGTACTCCCAGTTCGTGATCGTACAGTCGAAATCGTCCGGTAACTCGGACACTGGTGGCCACCTATTCGAGTGAGGGGTCGCGATCGATATAAGTGGGCTGAATACGCGCCGTTTCTCGACCCGGCGATACCGGATAACTACCGCTGCTCGAACGGAACCGACACGACGATTGTCCGGGGGTGATCGAGCGTCCTCGTTTTCGCCTCGAGACGACGAGATAACTATTTATAACTCGATCATACAACCTAGTTATCGATGGCGAACACGCAGATCGCAGCGGCTCGAGACGGAATCGTTACCGAGGAGATCCAACGCGTCGCGGAACGCGAGAACCGCGATCCGGAGTTCGTCCGTGAACAGGTCGCCCAGGGGCAGGCCGTTATCCCGGCGAACCGGAACCACGACGCGCTGGACGCGATGATCATCGGCCGGGAGTTCGCGACGAAGGTCAACGCCAACATCGGCAACAGCGAGACCACGAGCGACCTCGAGACCGAGCTAGAAAAGCTCCACACGGCGGTCCACTACGGCGCGGACACGGTGATGGATCTCGGGACGGGCAGCGACTTGGACGAGATTCGCGAGGCACACGTCGAGCACTCGCCGGTCCCGCTCGGGACGGTGCCGCTGTACGAGGCCGTCAAGCAGGCGGGGAGTCCCGAGGATATCACGACGGAGCTGTTACTCGAGGTGATCGAGAAGCAGGCCGAACAGGGGGTCGACTACATGACGATCCACGCCGGCATTCTCGCCGAACACCTCCCGCTGACCGACGGCCGGAAGACGGGCATCGTCTCGCGGGGCGGCTCGATCATGGCGAAGTGGATGGAAGAACACGGCGAGCAGAACCCGCTGTTCCAGGTCTACGACGAAATCTGTGCGATCTTCGCCGAACACGACGTCACCTTCAGCCTCGGGGACAGCCTGCGGCCGGGGTCGCTGGCCGACGCCTGCGACGAGGCCCAGTACGCCGAACTCGACACGCTCGGGGAACTCACGCGCCGCGCGTGGGAGTACGACGTCCAGGTGATGGTCGAGGGGCCGGGCCACGTCCCGATGCACAAGGTCGCCGAGAACGTCGAGCGCCAGCAGGAGGTCTGTGACGGTGCGCCCTTTTACGTCCTCGGCCCGCTCGTGACCGACGTCGCGCCCGGCTACGACCACATCACGAGCGCGATCGGCGCCGCGATGGCCGCCCAGGCCGGCGCGGCGATGCTCTGTTACGTGACCCCGAAAGAACACCTCGGTCTGCCCGACGAGGCGGACGTCCGCGACGGCCTCGCAGCGTACCGGATCGCCGCCCATGCCGGCGACGTGGCCAACGGTCTGCCGGGCGCTCGAGACTGGGACGACGCGCTCTCGGAGGCCCGCTACGAGTTCGACTGGCGCGAGCAGTTCCGCCTCGCGCTCGACCCCGACCGCGCCCGGGAGTATCACGACCAGACCTTGCCCGGAGACAACTACAAGGAGGCGCGCTTTTGCTCGATGTGCGGCGTCGAGTTCTGTTCGATGCGGATCGACCAAGACGCCCGTGACGTCGCGGATGGCGAGATGAAACACCTCGAGACGACGACGGATCTCGAGGCGTCGCCCGCGGCGGAGGTGAATCTGCCGCCAGTTGGCACGCACGACACGAGTACGACGCCGGAGGGCGGTTTGGACGACGACCCGAACGAAGACGTCCCACTCGAGAGTCCGAGCGACGACTGATCGCACCCGCAACCCGTCTCGTCGTCACCTGAACGTGAGAAAACGTTAACAGGAGTCCGCCTCGAGAAGTCGATATGCAACGGCGCGCCCTCCACGCCGCCATCGCGGTCGCCGTCGGAATCGCTCACGCCGCCCTCGTCGTCGGCGTCGCACTCAGACTGGGGTACGACACCGGCCCGACGCTCGCCGCACCGCTCGAGTCGGCCGTTCGTTACGGCGGCCTGATCGCGCTCGGCGCGGTCCCGATCTGGCTCGCCCTCGAGGATCGGCTCGTCGTCCCCCTGCTCGTCGTCGGTCTGCTGGCGGGACTCGCACTCTACTGGGAACTCACGCCGCCCGCACCGACGTTTCAGGACGTCGCGGAGATCGAGCCCGCGATCGACGAACCGACCGGCCACACCGTCGTCAGCGACGGACTGTACCTCACCCGCTACACGTCCGCCTGGTACGCGTGGCTCGCGGGCGTCGTCCTCGCCGGATTCTGGGAACACGTCGTTCGCGCACGGACTGCGTGGCTTCCCGATCCGCGCCGCGACCTCCCGATCCCGAGCGATCGGCGTGGGGCAGCAGCGCTCGCCGTGGCCGCCGGTGTCGTCCACGTCCTCGCGTCGCTGGGAATCGCCAGTCAGTGGGGAATGACCGGCCCATCCGGGGTATACGTCTGGGGCGCAGTCGGCGGCGTCGTCGTCCTTGCCGTCCCTGTGTACCTGCTCCTTCGTTACGATCTAGTCCTGCCGATGGCCGCCGCAGTCGTCCTGTTCGTCAACAGCGTCCACTCCCAGCAGTACGTGGGCGGGCCGGGCGACCCCCACGTCCTGTACGTCGGGGCGTGGTTCGTCTTCCTGGGAATCACCCTGTTCGTCAGCACGCTCGAGTACGGCGTGGGCCGCCTGTGGACGCGCCGATCCGGCGGCTCGAGCGCGACGACGTAGCCATCCGCCGTCGCCCGGGGAGGTCCACGAAGTGAAAAGAGCGAAGGGCGTTCCGTCTCATCACCGCGTATGCACACGACTCGGATCGTCCAGGTCGACGCGTTCACCGACGAGCCGTGTACCGGCAATCCCGCGGGCGTCGTCCCCGACGCGGACGGCCTCTCCGAAAGCCAGATGCAGGCGATCGCCAACGAGATGGCCGTTAGCGAGACCGCCTTCCTGCGGGAGAGCGACGACGCCGACCGTCGGATCCGGTATTTCACGCCGAGCCAGGAGGTCGACCTTTGCGGGCACGCGACGATCGGCTCGTTCGCCCACCTCCACGAGGATGGCCTCGAGCCGGGGACGACCACGCTCGAGACCAACGTCGGCGTCCTCGAGATCGACGTCGCCGTGGACGGCACGGTCTGGATGACCCAGGACGCGCCGGCCGTCCACGAGGTCGACGTCGGCTACGGCCGGGTCGCCGACGCGCTCGGGGTCGGCCGGGCCGCGCTCGAGGGCGCAAGCGCCGACCTCCCGCTGGCGGTGGCGTCGACCGGACTCCCCTTCCTGATTGCACCGATCACGTACCTCTCGGACGTCGGGAGTGCGCGACCGGATATGGCCGCACTCGCGGAACTCGCCGACGACGTCGATGCCGCCGGCGTCTACCTCTTCTCGTTCGACGCACTCGAGGCCGAGTCGACGCTCCACGGGCGGATGTTCGCACCCGGTGCCGGCGTTCCGGAGGATCCCGTGACGGGAACGGCAAGCGGCGCAGTCTGTGCGTATCTCGACCACTTCGGCGCGTTCGACGACGACACGCCCGAGGAGATGCGCCTCGAGCAAGGCCACTACGTCGACCGACCCGGGATCGTCCGCGTCCGCCTCGAGTCGAAAGTACGCGTGGGTGGTCGTGGCGTCACCGTCCTCGACGGCTCGCTGGTCGTCCCCGAGGATGACGAAGACGAGATACTCGAGGCGTGAGACGGACCGCGATGAGTCGGTACCGGTCGATCGCAGACCGGGTGCAATCGGCCGGGAATCAGTCATCGCAGACCGTATGAGACGGTCTACTAGACGGCGGTTTCGGTGGATCGTGGCCCGAACGACAGCCCCTCCGGGACACGGGGTCATAGGGATTATCGTAGGAGTTCATCGTTTCCCAGTGAAGAACCGAGAGACAGTGCCGAAAGAGAGGATTCGAAACCGGTGGTTGGCTACGATAATCCCTATCAGTAGCTCACTCGTTCCCTGGGAACGGGTCGACGACGTTGGGCTGACCGACGACGAGCTCGTCCTCGAGCAACGTCTGTGGCCGAGTCTGCGGTGCGATCGCTCGGTGATCGACGATCCCGAGGCCGTCCTCGAGGGGATCGACCGCGCCCGCGAGCGAGCGCGGACGACTTCGCCCGCGGATCCGGCTACGGAACCCGACCGCCGGCGTTGAAGTAACTCGCGTTCGTCGGCCCCGCTATGGCCGATCTTCGCGTCACCGTCGACGAACTCGAACTCGAGGCAAACTGGACCGACGACGCGCCCGAGACGCGACGGGCGGTCGAGGACGCGATCCCGCTTTCCGGGGATGCCGTCCGCTGGGGTGAGGAACTCTACTTCGACGTCCCGGTCGACGCTCCGGCGGAGAACGCCAGGGAGGCAGTTCCGGAGGGAACGATCGCCTACTGGCCGCTCGGGAGCAAGCTGTGTCTGTTCTGGGGCGAGACGCCCGCGAGCGTGGATGGCGAGCCCCGTGCGGCCTCGCCGGTCAACGTCGTCGCCCGACTCTCAGATACGTCGGCGCTCGAGGAACTCGACGGCGGGGCACGGGTTCGACTCGAGCAGCTTGGGTGACGGAGACCTGTCCACCGGCCAGGCCGACGGACAACGCGACGCGGCCGGAAACCCGTCGCCGAATCGACCGGTCCGTCGACCCGAGCGTCGGAACGAGCGCCGACTCTCATAGTGCGTGGACAATTGCATCCAGGTGTGTTTACTCCGCCGTAACAGTATCTTACCTGATGAATCGGCGGAGGTTTTTGGCCGTTTCCGGTGCCGGATTGCTTACGGCCGGCGGGGTCGCCCACGTCGCATCACCGTCGTCGGTTCGAACGACGACGGCGCGTCTCTCCTACGAGCAGTTGGACGACTACGTACCACAATCGCTCGCCGTCTGTACGCCGTCGGAGGCTGGGTATATCGGCGTGCTCGAGATGTCCCCGGCGGACGCGATCGCCGAGTTCAAACGGCGGGGGTTCTCCGAATACTACCTGTCGTACCTTCACGCGTACGAGCGACACGACGAGATCGTCTACGAACGCGGCAACCTCGTTCGGCTATCCGACGACGGGGACTGGCAGTTACACGCGCGACTGTTTCCACGCGGCGGGCGGACGGAAGTCCGCGGTCACTGGGAACCCAGCGTCCGGAACCGACCGCGAGCGCACGTCGCCGGCGACGATGTCGATCACGAGACAGGGGAAGCGATGATCCGAGCGGAGTTCGACGTGATCGACGAACCGTTTTCCGGCGATCTGTCGATGGACGATCGATGCGGCTGAATTCCACGGGGACCGTTCCACAACACGCTCGAGCGACCGCTTACTTACCCCAGAACGGGTCCCGCTTGCGCTGTTTCTCGAGGTACATGTTCAGCGCCTCGAGTTCGTCACCGGGGATCTCGTCGGTGAGTTCCTGCTCGAGAATTTTCGCGTGTTTCTCGGGGAGACCGGTCCAGAGTTCGTCGTCTTCCTCGATGCCGCGGCCGACCGTTGGGCCGTCGATCGCGACCGAGACTCGATTGCCGGCACGTGCTTCGTCGACGTCCTCTCCCTGTTCCTGGATGCCTTTGACCTGGCCGACGCGTTCCGGATCGTTTCCGTCGAATTTGACGACATTGGTGTTGTTCTGGAGCGTTCCCGAGTTCACTTCGACGCCGACGACGGCCGGATCGTTCTGTCGGAACGTGTGATCGGGCAGGATCCTGAATCGGGCCGGTCGGACGATGTTCTCGAGGATCGTATCCTGCTGGGCGCGCTCGAGTTCGTCGACGAACTCCTCGTACTCCTCGATGAGCTGGTAGATAACCTCGTCGGCGAAGATCCGGACGTCATCTATCTCGGCACGGTCGTGAGCATCGTCGAGAACGTCGACGTTGAAGCCGAGGATAACCTGCTGTTTCTGGTCTTCGGCCGTCGAGGCGACCGAGACGTCCCGCGGGGCGACATCGCCGACCTCTGCGCGGACGATCGGCAACTCGGCTTCGTCCAGCGCATCGGCCATCGCCTCTAAGCTGCCGAGCGTGTCGGCTTTGACGACGACGCCCTGTTCGGCGGTGTCGACGGCGATGTCCGCGAGTTCGGCCTCGACTTCGGTGACGACCTCCGCGAGGTCGCGGTTGCGGACGACCCGGACAGGCGCGCCGGCCATCGCGTCCTCGAGATCGGGTGCGGCGACTTTGATCCCGGCCGCCGCGGAGACCTCGTCGACTTTCTCGAATCGGCTCTCGGTTCGGATCTCCGCGAGCGGTCGGGGCTGCAAGAGCGCCCGAACGTCGGTGACGATCGGGTCGTTCTGGCCACCGACGACGAGTTGGTCGTCCGCGCGAACGGTTCCGTCGTAGAGGACGGTATCGATCGTCGTCCCGAAGCCTTTCTCCTCTTTGACCTCGAGGACGGTGCCGACGCCGGGGCCGGCGACGTCGATCTCCATCTCTTCTTTCATGTAGCGCTGGGAGAGTCCCATCATCACCGCAAGCAGGTCCGGGACGCCCTCGCCGGTCATCGCCGAGACGGGGACGACACCGACGTTTCGCTGGAAGTTTTGGACTCGCCAGTAGAGGTCCGCGGAGAAGCCCTCGTCGGAGAGGTTGCCGATGATCTCGTAGAGGCTCTCGTCGAGGCGGGAACTGACGCGGTCAGACTGGGCTTCGTAGGTCGCGTTGATCGGCGAGTCCTCGTTTACGTTCCAGCCGGGGACAGTGTCGATCTTGTTCGCCGCGACGATAAACGGCGTCTCCGACCGCTTGAGAATGTCCAGCGCCTCGAGGGTCTGTGGCTGGAAGCCGTCGTTGACGTCGACGACGAGGATCGCGATGTCGGCGAGCGCACCGCCGCGGGACCGAAGCGTCGTAAACGAGTGGTGTCCGGGCGTATCGATAAAGAGGAGCCCAGGGAGGTCGAAGTCGTCCGGGTTGACGAGATCACCGGCGATCGTCGAGACGATATCGAGTGGGACTGCGGTGGCTCCGATATGCTGGGTGATCGCGCCTGCTTCGCCCTCGATGACCGCGGAGCCGCGGATCTTGTCGAGGAGACTGGTCTTGCCGTGATCGACGTGCCCGAGGACGGCGACGATCGGCGTTCTGAGGGATGTGGGATCGAGAGTGTCTGCGTCGGGTTCCGACATGGTAAACCACCAGAGAAGGTCTTGTCTAGTTCCTCCGCAGGGCGATAGTTAAACCCATCGTCACGGCGGCGGGAGAAACTCACCACTCGACGCCGACGGGCGATCCGCCAGGCGGTGTCGATGGTCGAACGCGACGGCGAACCAGCGATTCGGTTCGGTCGGCGCGAGTTATACGGTCTGCTGTGAGTCATTTCCGGTGCGACCGCGACCCGTCCTGCGGTCGCACCGGTAAATCGTTACAGCAAACCGTATCAGACGATCGTCGGACGATCCCCGCCTCGAATCGGAGGAGGCGTCGACCGAGGCGAAAACGACCTGTGTGCTGTATACTGATTGATGCGACGCTCCCCCTGTTTTTAATACCGATTAGTAAATACGAGTATACATGAGCGATATACTCGCTGAAAACCTCTCGGGCAAGTCCGTCATGGGATCCGACGGCACCGAGCTTGGACTGCTCTACAACATCACGATGGACCTCAAGACCGGCGGGCTCCACGACCTCATCGTCGAACCCGACGAAGACGTTCCGGCCCAGCGGATCGACTTCGATATCGACGACACCGGCCGATTTCTGGTCCCCGTCAACCGCGTTCAGGCGGTAAAAGACTACATCGTCGTCAAGCGCTAACGGTATGTACGTTCTCGACTCTTCGGCTTTTATTCACGACTTTCATACAACAGAACAGACTGCGACGATTCCGCTCGTCCGCGAGGAACTCGAGGACGAGAGTGCCTATCGCTACGATGCGATGGAAGGCTCCGGGATGCACATTCACATCCCGAACGAGGACACCACGGAGAAGGTCAGACGGGCGGCCAAAGAGTCCGGCGACCTCGAGGTGCTCTCCGATACTGACGTTCGTCTCGTCGCCGCGAGTTTCGAACTCGACGGAACGCTCGTCACCGACGACTACGCGATGCAAAACGTCGCGGAGAAGCTAAACGTCGACGTCGAGGTGATCGCCCGCGAGGGGATCGACGAACAGCGCCACTGGCACTTCCAGTGTCAGGGGTGTGGCCGGGAGTACGACGAGGAGAAAGATCGGTGCCCGATCTGTGGCTCGGCGCTCGCGCGGAAGAACCCGAACTGAACTCCACAACGGATCGGAGGTTAACACATATATCCGACAACCGGTATTCCTCCGTTATATGCAATTCTGTGACGAGTGTGGTTCGATGATGCACACGGAGGGCGACACGTGGGTGTGTCGCTCCTGTGAAAACGAGGAGCCGCGGGACTCGCACGCAGAAGCGGCGATGGCAATCGAGGATGGACAGCGGGACGACGGGGCACCCGCCGTGGCCGACGCGACCCAGGGCACCACCGAGACGACGCAGGAGCCCTGTCCGGCGGACGACTGCGACAGCGACCGGGCCTACTCCGAGTTGATGCCGAAGCCGGGCGGCTCCTACGAGGTTCGGTTGTTCACCTGCGTCGAGTGCGGCGATAAGTGGCGCGAGTCCTGACGGCGTATCTCGCGCTCTGTGTCAACCGAGAGCGCTCGAGTCGATCCAACGTCTCACGCGTAGCCAAGATAGAGGTTCGTAAAGAGGATGGCGTTGTAGACGCCGTGGATGAGCGCTGGAACGACCAGGTTTTCGGTGCGCTCGTAGATCACGCCGAGGACGATCGAGAGTCCGAACACGACGGCGAGGCTCGCGACGAGCTGGCCGGTTCCGGCGGTCCAGTACGCCTGGGTGTGGACGAGCGCGAAGATGACGCTTCCGACGACGACCGCACCAAAGCGGGAAAACGGTGCGTACAACGCCTTCTGAATCACGTTTCGGTAGAGCAGTTCCTCGAAAGGGCCGATGACGAGCAGCGATGCAGGAATCAAGATGAGGAGGATTTCGGGATTCTCCTGGGCCTGCTGGGCCGTGCCGTGATCGGAGCTTTCGACCCCGGTCGTGTAGAACACTGCCGAGATCGCAAACAGCGCGCCGAAAATGACGAGAACGCCGCCGACGGTCCAGAGGACGTCACGCTTGGTTGGCAACCGAACGTCGATGTACGACAGATCGTAGCCCCGAAACACGAGGTAGGCGACGGCGACGGTTCCGGTTCCGACGGCCATTCCGAGCTGGCTGAGCGCGACGGCCTGCGTGAGCGAAAGCGACCCGAAGAGGAGTATGATCGGGATCACCAACAGGACCAGTACCACCTCGATACTGAACAGGCCGACGACACCGACGCCCATCATTCCCGCCGTGTATCCACTCCGGACGAGGAGACCAACGGGATCGACGTCGGCGTAGGAGGCCGCACCGAGACCGATACCCAGACCCGCGGTGACGAACGCGCCGAAGAGCAACGGGAACGAAACCGGGAGCGGATCGAGCGGGACCGGGACGGCGTGTCCCTGGTTCATCGCGTACCCGACGAGGAGGAGAACGCCCACGCTCGAGGAGAGGGCGATCCCGCCGCCGATTCGCCGGTCGACGTCGTCGTGGACGCCGACGAGAAACGCGAGCGTGGCGACACCTGCGAGGGCGAGGGCGGCCCAGATTGCCGGATCCTCGAGACCGCGTTGGACCGGGACGAGCAGGGCGATCAGCGTCACGAGCGAGAGTGCGGCCCCGATTCCCGGGACGACCGCCGACGGAACGGACGTCCCATCGGGTCGTGCAGTCTCGGTCATACGTTTGGGTTCGAGCGAAAGAACATAGGACCTCCGCAACCGGACGCGAACGCCGACTCGTACGAGCGCCGCCTCGAGCCGATCACCGTTTCAGGCCGAACCGCCTCGAGCCAATCACTGTTTCCAACCGATCACCCCTTCGAGCCGATCACAGTCTCCAACCGAGCGCCGCCTCGTGACTGCCCGATTACCGTTCGACGCGAAGCTCCGTCTTCTCGGCGACCGCCTCGGCCTCCGCGAACTCCTCGCCACCGAGTAGTCCGCGCGTCGCCTTTTTCGCCCACTCGACGGCGGGCTGGTTGAAGGCGTTCACCTCGTACAGTTCGCCACCGAGCACACAGGCGGCTTCCATTCCGTACAACAGGCCGCCGAGTTCGTACTCGTCGACGCGCTCGAGTTCGAGGCGGACGTTCGGGCGTCCCGCGGCGGCGAGACTCGCTTCCGTCGCCGCGAACTCGGCCTCGAGTAACTCGCCGAGGGTCGCGTCGCCGAGATACGAGAGATCGTCGACGTCCGTCGCGGGGATCGGCCGGTCTTCGGTCTCTCGCGGTCGGACGAACGTGACGAGCGTCTCCCGCGGCCCGGCCCGGTACAGCTGAAGCTGTGAGTGCTGGTCGGTGACGCCGAGTGCGCGAACCGGCGTCTGTCCGAGCTCGTCTTTCCCGAGGCTCTCGGCCCACAGCTGGGCGAACCACTCCGCGTACGTCTCGAGGGACTCCGCGTAGGGCATCATCGCGTTCGTGCCGATACCGCGTTGATCCAGCGCATACGCCGTCGCGCCGTAGGCGTAGGCCGGACACTCGAACAGCGAGCCCGAAAGCGATTCGGCCTCCGCTTGAGCGCCCGCGAGCACCGCCTCGAGGTCGTGACCACAGACAGCCGCGGCGACCAGTCCGACCGCCGACAGCGCGGAAAAACGACCGGGAACGCCGTCGGGAACCCGAAGCGAGGGTAGGTCGTGGCGATCGGCGAGGTCACGCAGCGGACCGGCGTCGCCGGTCGTGACGATCGTCCGCTCGGTCCAGTCGACGCCGGCCGACTCGAACGCCTCCCGGACGACGAGGAAGTTCGCGAGCGTCTCCGCCGTCGTTCCCGACCGCGAGACGACGTTGATCGCCGTCTCCGCGAGAGGAAGTCCCTCGAGTCGGCGCGAGACCCACACGGGGTCGACGTTGTCGAGGAAGACGGTCTCCGTCCCATCGCCCTCGTTCTCGAGGGCGTCGACGATGGTCGCCGCGCCGAGGGCGCTGCCGCCGATGCCGATCGTGATCAGCGCCTCGGCGTCCGCGACGGGGTCGACGGTCGATCGGATCTCGCCGGGATCCGTCCGCTCGGGGAGGTTCAACGCAGCGTAGCCGTGTTCGCCGTCTGCTCGGCCGGCCTCGATTCGTTCGTGTGCGTTCGCCACCCGCTCGTCCAGTCGCTCGAGGGAGTCTCTCGAGACGCCCGGCGAGGAGACCGACGCGAGCGCGTTACCGATGTCGACGTTCATGGACGGAACACCACTGGCCTGGATTAAAGTCGTTCCGTCACGCGATCCGTCCGGCCCGGTATCGACGTATCGGGGCGGTCCGAACTCGACCGCACTGCGTTCGAGGCGTCCGCTGTCTGAGACGGATGCTGTCCCGACGTTCCGGTGGGCACGTCCCACGGGTTGCGGGTGCGCCGGGAGAGCGAGACACCAGCCTCCGAACGAACCGGATTCGCGGGCCGATGGGAACGCCTTTGGCAGCGAACCGACAACGGGTTTTCATGACCGAACTCGAGGAACTCGGACTCTCGAGCTACGAGGAGAGCGCCTACCGGGCGTTACTCGCCAGCGGCGCGGCGACCGCACGGACGGTCTCGGAGACCAGCGGCGTGCCGACGGGGCGGATCTACGACGTGTTGAACGGACTCGAGGCCCGCGGGATCGTCAACGCCCACCCCGGCGATCCGCGGCGGTACGTCGCGGTCGATCCCGACGAGGCCGTCGATCGGCTGCTGGCGGAACGGACACGCACGCTCGAGCGCGAGGAGAGGCGCTACCGGAAACTCGCGGACGCGATTCGGTCGGATCTCGCGCCGACGCCGCCGACCGACGGGAACTTCTGGCCGGCACCGCTGGGCAGCGAGGACGCGATCACCACGCTTCGAGAGCAGGTCAGGACCGCCGAGGAACGCATCTTCGCCGTCGTCGGTTCGCCGTACGAGAACGCGCCGTGGGAGCGCTACCGGGCGGAACTCGAGGCGTTTTTCGACGGGATAAACGGGGACCTCGAGGTCCAGTTCCTGGTAAGCGACACGTTGGCCGAGACGCTTCCAGCGGCCGCGTTCGAACTGGCGACGAATCAGGACGCCACCGTCGAGGTCAGACGGACGAGCGAGGGATACGTCTCGCTCGATATCGTCGACGGGACCAGCGTCGCCATCGACATCCCACACCCCAGTTTCGACGACGAGCGCATCGGCGTCGTCGACATTCGTGACGAAGAGTTCGCCGCGCGACTCGAGTGTCAGTTCGAGTCGGTGTGGGCCGACGCCGATCCTGTGCTTTCCCAGTAGCACGTTCTTTTCCTCGTTCTCCCGCAGCTCTTCCCCAACCCGCGAAGAGAGCCAGGTCGATGCGACGGGCTCGAGTCGGGATGTCGAACCGACGGTGACGAGACGAAACCTCGAAAACCGTCCTCCGCCTACGGGGGGGCATGAGCGAGAAGACCGGGACGTTCGTCGTCACCCACGCCGAGGCGGAGTCGGCCGTCGTCCGCGACGTCGAGACTGCACAGGTACACACGCTGGCTTCGAACCCAGGGCTCGAGGTCCACGACGTTCTCGAGGCGACGGTCGCACCCGATCCGCCCCTCGAGGTGACCTGGCAGGTGATCGAGGTCGACGGCCGTCGATCGATCGAACTGGTCGACAGCGATCTCGAGCCGACCAGGCACGAAACGGAAATCGCAGCAGAGGCGGCCGTCGGGGACGTCGTCCGGGAGGAACGGGCCGGAACCGGAGAGATCCACGTTCTCCGTGTCCCGGAAGACGAGATCGAATCCGCCGCACAGGACGTCATCGACGACGAGGAGACGATCGCGCGAGCGGCACGGCTCGAGGCGGTTCGCGTCGAAGTCCGTCGGTCGGCCGACGACGGCGTGGTGAGCGTCCGGTATCTGCCGGACTGATCGCCGCCGTCTCCCGACGAACCGTCGTCAGGAGTGACTCGGCCCCTCCTTGCTCTGGACGCTCCAGGATCCCTCGACGCCGCAGGCGTCGCGAACCTCGTACTCGATCGCCGTCTCCGCGTCGATTCGACTGCCGCCGTCGGTTCGCTCGACCCGAAGCGGGACGTCGAGTGTGTTCCCACAGCAGCCGACGCCGACGAACTCCTCCCAGACGTTGCCATCGCGCGCGGTCTCCCTCGTCTTCCGGAGAAACGCACGGAACGAAGATTTCTCGACCTGAAACCGGCCCCAGTCGGAGAGGTCCGCGGGATACGAAACCACGACCCGGTCGGCCGACTTTGATTCTTCGGCTGACGCTGGGTCGTCGGGTCGGTCGCCCTGAGGCTCGCGAGTGTCGGTCATACGCCGACGTACGGCCTCGAGCGGCTTCAGTGTGCGGAATATTTCGATTTCGACTGTCCAGAAACATGCTGCAGAAATTGAGAAGGCTTACTTCGGCTGACTTCCAGTGGTCCGATACATGGGGTATTTCGACGTACCGGAGATAGAGTACTCCCGGTACAGCAACCGCCAGCTCGCGGCGGTGCCGCTCGCGCTTCTCGCGGTTGCACTGCTCGTCCTCAGCGGTTCGTTTCTCGTGACCGGAGCGCCGGTCCAGCTGGGGATGGACTTCGCCGGCGGCGCGGAACTGACGGTCCAGACGACCTCCTCGGAGGCGGAGATCGAATCGGCGTTCGATCGCGAACCCGACTCGATCACGACCATCCAGGCGCCGGGGGTCGACAACCAGTACACGGTTCAGTTCGCCGGCGTGGAGGACCAGGAGACGATCCAGGGACTGTCCGATCAGGCCGAGGCGAACCTCGAGGCCGACGGCGACGCGTCGATCGTTCAGTCCGAGACGACGGCGTCTGCGAGTTTCGCCCAGCAGGCCCAACAGACCGCCCTGCTCGGAATCGCCGTCGCGTTCCTCGGCATGAGTGTCCTCGCGTTCTTGCTCTTTCGGACGTTCGTTCCGTCGATCGCGATCGTCCTCTCGGCGTTCTCGGACATCGTGATCCCGCTCGCGTTCATGTCGCTTGCGGGTATCCAGCTCTCGCTCGGAACGGTCGCCGCACTCCTGATGTTGATCGGGTACTCGGTCGACTCCGACATCCTGTTGAACAATCACATCCTCCGGCGGAGCGGTGACTTCTACGAGAGCACCCACCGCGCATCCCGGACCGGGATCACGATGACCGTGACGTCGATGATGGCGATGCTCGTCATGGGGATCGCCGCGTCGCTGTTCGGCGTCGAGTTGCTCGCATCGATCGGCATCATCCTCTTCGTCGGTCTCGCGGCAGACCTGATGAACACCTACATGTTAAACGTCAGCCTGCTTCGGTGGTACAAGTTCCACGGGGTGAGATCGTAATGGGGCCGAAAGCGTTCGTCATGGAGTACTGGCGACTGATCCTCATCGTCGCCTTCGTCGGCGGCGCGCTCGTCGCCCTCTTTATCCCCGGTGGCATCGTCGCGGACGACTCGCTGGCCGGCGAGGAAGCCGAGGTCGAAGACCGGGCGACGAACATCGAGTACGGACTCGGTCTCGACGGCGGAACGCGGGTGAGCGCACCGCCCGTCGGAATGACCGCCGACAACCTCGAGATCGAACACGACGAGCAACGCCAGCTCACGGAGGCCTTACTGGCGTACGAGTACGACGACGCCGATCTCGAGTCGGCCGACGTCCGGGTGCGCTACCACGAAAACGACGACCGTTACACCGCGGAGCTCTTCTCTAACGAGGTGAGCCACGCCGAGTTCGCCGACGCGCTGAATTCGGCTGACCTCGGCCTCGAGGTCACCGAAGACGACGTCGAGGACGGCGTCACCCAGCAGACCCGCGACTCGATCATCCAGACGATCGAGCTACGGATCAACGAGGCTGGACTCTCCGGCGGGAACGCCTACGAGGAGGCGACGCTCGGTGGCCAGTACTACATCGTCACCGAAGTGCCGGGCATGGAACCGGACGAGCTTCGTGAGCTTCTGAGCGACCGGGGTGACGTTCGTATCGTCGCATTCCATCCCGACGGCGACGGTGGCCAGGCGAACCAGACGGTCCTCGAGGGTCAGGAGATCGCCGAGCCCGGCGTCGCCTCCTACGACGATCAGCGCGACCAACACTACGTCCCGGTGACCGTCGACGGTACCGAAGACGAGGACGGCAACAGTCCCGCCTCGGAGTACCAGAACTCGATGAACGAACTCGGATTTACGGGCGAAGGGCAAGGCCGCTGTCACATTCAGGATCGCCAGGCCGGCGAGTTCGACTTCGACCCCGACGATCCCCAGTGGTGTCTGCTCACCGTCGTCGACGGCGACGTGGTCGACGCTCACAGTATGGGCGGCGACCTCGGCAACAATATGGCGGCGGGAACCTGGGTGAACGATCCGACGTTCCGGATGATCGTGCCGACCCAGCAAGACGCCCACCACCTCGCAGTGAACCTCCAGTCGGGTGCACTCGAGGCACCGCTGGATTTCAGTCAGGAACAGACGTTTACCGTCCAGCCCTCCCAGGCCGAGCAGTTCCAGCTCTACTCGCTGCTCATCGGCGGGCTCGCGGTGGTGACCGTCTGTGGGATGATCTTCCTGCGCTACCGGAACCCGAAGGTCGCAGCGCCGATGTTCCTCACGGCGATGGCCGAGGTGGTGATCCTGCTCGGGTTCGCCGCGGCGATACGGATGCCACTCGACCTCTCGCACGTCGCCGGGTTCATCGCCGTCGTCGGGACGGGGGTGGACGACCTCGTCATCATCGCCGACGAGGTGATGGACGACGGCGACGTCAGCTCGAGTCGGGTGTTCGAATCCCGGTTCCGGAAAGCGTTCTGGATCATCGGGGCCGCGGCGGCGACGACGATCATCGCGCTCTCGCCGCTTGCCGTGCTCAGCCTCGGCGACCTGCGCGGGTTCGCCATCATCACGATCCTGGGCGTGCTCATCGGGGTGCTAATCACCCGTCCGGCCTACGGGGACATCCTCCAGCGTCTGCTGACGGACAAGTAACGCCGCCCCGACGAGCCGTTTTTTCCCGCTGAATCACGCTCCGCGAGCGACGACGAGCATCGAGTGACGGCGCTTCGATCGAGGTTGGCGAGAGCCGACCGACCTCAGCTCGGGACGACGTTCGTCGTACCGACGCTCTCGAGGATCAGCCAGCCGACAAAAACGCCGTAGAGGACGAGCAACGTCCAGGCCTCGCGTCTCGTGAGGAGCATGTCGGTTCGCACGATCGCGAAGAAGACGACCGTCGCGAGGATCAGAAACCCCATCATCGGGACGACGTGTGGGAACGCGATCTCGAGCGAGCCGGCGACGAGAACGCCCGCGGGAATCGCCACCAGGAGATCGAACACGTTGCTCCCGAGGACGTTCGCGAGGCTCACGCTCGCACGACCCTCCCGGGCGGCGACGACGCTGACGAACGCGTCCGGGACGCTCGAACCGGCGGCGACGACGATCATCCCCCAGAGGAACGCCGGCGTGGCGAACGCGTCGCCGAGTCCGATCGCAGCCAGAACCAGTCCCTCGACGCCGACGACGATGACGACCAGCCCGACGGCGAACCACCCCCAGGTTCCCGCGCCGACGTCCTTGCGGACGGCGTCGTGATCGGCGACGTCGAGAAACTGGACGAACAGGTACAGAACGTACAGTCCGAGCGGGAGTAACGCGAGTGGCCGCGTCATCGTCCCTGCGAGGGCGTTCTCGGAACCGGGGTAGTAGATGACCGCGAGCGAGAACGTCAACAGGAGGACGGCGACCGCGAGCATGTAGAACAGCGCTTCCTTGTAGACGAGATCGCGGTTCGTATCCATCCGACCGCCGACCAGTACCGACACACCGGGGATAACGAGCAGGTTGAACACCGCAGAGCCGACGATCGCACCGACGCCAAGCTCGAACTCGCCGTGACGGAGCGTCGCGAGGAGAACGCTCGCCAGTTCCGGCATACTCGAGCCGACGGCGGCGATCACTGCGCCCTGGACAACGCCCGGGACGCCGTAGCCAGCCGCGAGGTCGTTGGCCGCGCGCTCGAGCCACTCGCTTCCCTTCCAGACGACCGCCGTCGCAGCGGCGGCGAGCGCCAAAAGCGACAGAACCTCGAGCACGGTCGTTCTTGCACCGACCGACCGCTTAAACCTTCGATGGGTCCGTCACAATTCGTCGGTGTTCACCGGTTTTCGAACTGCTCGCTATCCAAACCGCTCGAGTCCGGTCTGCTGGGCGGCCACGAGGACGTCCTGGCAGGTCGACCACGACTCGCGAGCGAACGGCGGCAGTTCGCCGCGGTCGGCGACGTAGGACTCGAGAAACTCGCGAGTCGTCGGATCGCTCGGATAGCCGCTGCCGACCTCGCCGTACTCCTCGGCGATGGTGGCAACGTGGGCGTCGCGTTCGACTTTCGCGATCACGCTCGCCGCCCCCACGAGCGCCGAGTCGTCGTCGGCACCGTGACGGGCGTCGATCTCGAGCGGGCGATCGATCTCGGGTGAACACGCCTCGGTCACCCGTCGGGCGAACCGGTCGGCGTCGGTGTCGCAGGCGTCGCACAGCCCCTCGATCGGACCCGTGGGGGTCGCCCCGTCGATCGACTCGAGGTCGTCGACCCCCTCGAGCGCGTCCGCGATCGCCATCGCGTGAGCACTGACGGCGAGTGAGTTCATGTCCGTCTCCGGATCGTCGATCGTCGCCGGCGTGATCTCGGCGACGCCGACGCGGATCCGGTCGTCCGCTCGAAGCGTCGCCGCCAGTTCGTCGCGGCGCGCGGGTGCGAGTCGCTTCGAGTCCGCGATTCCGTCGGGGAGGGCGGCGGGCTCTTCGAGGTACACCGCCGCGGCGAACATCGACCCCAGTGCGGGACCTTTTCCGGCTTCGTCGACGCCGAATTGCACGTCTCGAGGTGATCGATTGCAGACGGTTAAGTCGTTCGCTGTCGAGTACACAACGCCTATAGCAGCAGGCGTACAATGTACACATCATGAGTTCCGAGAAGAAACGAGTACAGTTTCGTGCCCCCCATCGGCTCATCGACCGGGCGGACGCGCTCGCGACGGTACTCGGCTCGGATCGAACTGACGTCCTCGTGACGGCACTTCGCGAGTACCTCCGCGAAGCAGCACACGACGACGAACTCAAACAGGAGATCGCCGCCGCCTACTACGACGACGAGATCACGTTCGATGAACTCGCCGATCTCGTCGGTCGGGAGGAAGCGGCGAATTTCCGCGTACTCAAGCGGCAACTCGACGACGAGTACGTCGACGAAATCGCCGATCTATAGATGGCGGAGGTAGTTGCGGATACGTCCGCCCTCGTCAGTCTCGGAATCGTCGACGAGGCGGACCGTTCCCCGTTTCGGCTACTGGAGGCAGAATACGCGCTACTCGTTCCGAACGCCGTCTATCGAGAACTCGAGGAAGTCGCATCGTTCGACGACAAACACGGCCGAGCAGCGACGAGCGTCCTCGATCGGCTCACGGAGGACCAACTGCGTGAGGCGGACCTCGACGAGGCGTTTCCGCTCGACGAGGGAGAAAACGCGGCCGTGAGTTTGGCGAACAAACGGGCAAGCGATCTCCTCCTGTGCGACGAGTTCAACAGCCTCGGATTGATCCACGCCTCGTTGGCGGACACGCGTCTCGTAACGACCCCGACGCTCCTCTCGTCGTTTATCCGACGAGGAACGTGTTCTGCCGACGAAGCGGTCGCCTTCCTCGATTCGATCGCGGCGGTTCGAAGCTGGGACGGGAACACCTACGTCAAGCGAGCTCGGTCCCGCCTCGAGACGGAGTGATCCGGGACGGCCGTAGCTCGAGCGTCGGAATCGACGGCGTCTCCGCTCGAGCTACGAGCGCGGTTCGTCTCGGAAGTACGCCTCGAGTTCGAACGGCTCGTCCTCGCCTTCGACACCGGTCACGTCGAGGGCCGTCACCTCGGCGTCGGTCTCGAGCAACCCGGCGAGACTCGGCTCCGTCCGTCCGTCGTCGCTGCTGATGAGTTCTTTGACGTAGAGCCCGCCAGCGCCGTGGATCCGAACCTCGGCCTCGGTCGGCTCCGTCAACTCGCCGTCGATCTCGTAGACC
Organism: Natrialba sp. INN-245; assembly: GCF_009807105.1. Lineage (NCBI taxonomy): Archaea > Methanobacteriati > Methanobacteriota > Halobacteria > Halobacteriales > Natrialbaceae > Natrialba > Natrialba sp. INN-245. The sequence goes on from NZ_WUBV01000063.1 coordinate 51,498, forward strand.
GTCCGCTCACGGGTGAGATTCGCCCGCCGGTGGTCGACTCGCTGTGGCGTGTACTGTTCGACGGTCGTTCCCGAGAGTTCGGCGAGTGCGGCCTCGAACTCGTCTCGCTCGACGGAGTCGGCGAACGCGACGTCGGCCCGATAGCGCTTGCTCGCGTCGTGTTCTTTGACCCGTTCGACCATCTCGTACGTTGCGAGTCGGAGCCCGTCGACCTCGACTGCGCCCTCGGCGGCCTCGTTGATCTCGGCCTCGAGTTCGGCTGGGTCCGGATCCCGCACGCGGGGCCGTTTCACCTCGAGGACGAACGGTCGTCCCCCCTCGAGCATCCGGGCGTCGACGTCCTCGCGGCCGGCTCCGTGGAAGGTGCCTTCGTCGCCGTCCATCGCGCAGACGACGTGGGGGCGGACGACCTGCTCGACGCTCGTGTCGTACATGTAGCCCGAACCGCCGCAGTGCTCGCAGGGTTCCTCGCCGTCGTCGCCGAGTTGGACGCCGCTGCCGCCACACTCTCGGCAGGGCCACTCGGTCTGTGGAATGTCCCGCTCGAGTTTACGGTAGCGGCCGTAGACGAACGCCGGATTCACCTGGACGTCGACTGCGTGACTCGTCACCTCGCCGGACTCGATGGCCTCGAGCGGATCGAATCCGGCGAGGTCGATCACGGCGAGGACGTCGGGGCGGTCGAAGTCGACGTCGGTTCCCGTCTCCGCGCCGACGCGGCGGCCGACCTCTCGATTGACTTCGCGTTTCATCGACTCGCCGACGTCCGGCTCGAGACCGGCGTCCTCGCGGAGGAGCCGCTCGTTTTCTTCGACGAGCGGCGGCACTTGCGTTCCAACCTGATAGGTCTCGAACTCGACGCCTGAGAGGGCGTCGACGACCGTCTCGGCGATCGCGTCGAACGTGCCACAGTGCCCCTCACAGACCCAGCAGGTGTCGGGGTCGGTCGGTTCGAAGTCCTCGTCGTCGGCGAGTGCGACCGTCGTTCGGAGCGCCCGACCGCGTTCGGCGTTGGTCAGCCCGAAGCTCCTGTCGGCGAACGGGCGGCCGAGACAGGAGTCACAGACCGCTCCCGTCGCCAACAGCGCGCGGGCGTCGTCGATGATCATGTCCCGAGCGTGGGGGGCCGTGCGTAACACGTTTTCTGTTCCCCGATACTCGGGCCATCCCCGAGGTCCGGTCGGAGCCAGGGGTTTCCAGTACTCGAGGGGGTGTTCCGTTTCCCCGGTGTTCAAATGGGTGTGGTCCTAGCCGTGGCGTATGCAAAATCCCGAATTGAGTCGCCGCGGCCTCCTCGCTGCCGCTGGCGGCGGTCTCGTCGGTTCCCTCGCCGGCTGTGCGGAACCCCAGCGCGACAGCGCCGTCGAGGGCGGCTTGTCGGCGGAGATCGACCGCGACGATCACGCCGAGGGATCGACGTACACCGACGTCTACGACGCGATCATCGACTCCGTGACCCAGGTCCGCGTCTTCGGCGTCGAGGATCCGCTCACCCAGACCGAAGGTCGCGGTCAGGGATCCGGCTTTCTCTACGATGACCGCCACCTCGTGACCAACGAACACGTCGTCGCCGACGGCGAGGAAGTCGACCTCCAGTACATCAACGGCGACTGGACGGCGACGAAGCTCGTCGGCGTCGACCGCTTTAGCGATCTTGCCGTCCTCGAGGCCGACCACGTTCCCGACGCCGCGACGCCGCTTTCGCTGACCGAACAACGGCCCGTCGTCGGACAACAGGTGCTCGCGATCGGCAACCCCTACGGCCTCGAGGGATCGATGTCGGCTGGCGTCGTCAGCGGCGTCAACCGGACCCTCGACGCGCCGGGGCGGCGCTTTTCGTTCCCGAACGTGGTCCAGACCGATGCGGCCGTCAATCCGGGCAACAGCGGCGGGCCGCTCGTCGACCTCGAGGGGAACGTCGTCGGCGTCGTCAACGCAGGCGGCGGCAACAACATCGGCTTCGCCATCTCGGCCGCTCTGACCGAGCGTGTGGTACCGGCGCTCATCGAAGACGGCGAGTTCGAACACCCATTCATGGGGATCACGCTGGCGACGGTCGATCGGCTGATCGCCGAGGAGAACGACCTCTCGAAGGCGGGAGGGGTTATCGTCGTCGACGTCCTGCCCGACGGCCCCGCCACCGGCGTCCTCGAGGGCTCGGATCGAACGACTACCCGCCGAAACGAGGAGATCCCGGTCGGCGGCGACGTCATCCTCGAGATGAACGGCGAGCCGATCCCCGACAGGCACGCACTCTCGACGTTTCTCGCCCTCGAGACCAGCCCCGGCGACGAACTCGAGTTGTTGCTCCGACGCGGTAGCTCCGAGACGGTCGAAACGATGACGCTCGCGGCCCGCCCGGAGTAGTCGTCGCTCCCACCGGCGAGAGCGTACTCACACCCCCATCCCGTACCGAGCGATCCGTGGGTGTTGGCGATCGCCGCGAGTGCGTCCGAAATCCGATATTACTCGAGCGTAACGGGTAACTACCGTTACAGTCGATCCCTAAGACCGCCGGACACGTCACGCAAAGACGAACTCACTGACGTGGAAACGGCGGTCACGATCGACGCCGGGCGTACGAGCGGCATCGTCGTCCAGTCCGGTAATCGATCGATAACAATGGGGTCCAATCGGGTAAATTCGATCGGCGCACCTCGCCTGTTACCATATGACATACGATGTCGAATCACGGACCGACGAACTCGACGACTCGAGTGCAGCCCTCGATCACGTCGTCGTCGAAAACGACGACGCGCCGAACGAATGTGCGATCTTCCCGAAGGCGGCGAGCGAGGATCGACTGCTGACCAACTGGCTTACGGCTCACGGGGACTCGTTCGTCTCGCTCGAGTCGATGCGATAGGCCGCAGTATGCACATCGGCGACTCCGCGACCGCTGCAGGCTTCTGGATCAGCACGCTCCTTCCCGTCGCCTACGTTCCCGTCCTCGTCGCCGGGATCGACTCCGTCGGGAGACTGTCGCTGTTCCTCGGACTGCTCGCGGTTCACGCCCTCGCACTCGTCGTCGGGCACGACTACCCGAAGTCGCGCCCGCAGTGAGCGTCTCTCCTCGTCTTTCGTCTTCGGCCAGGCCGAAGAGCGCGGACTCGAGTCGGCAACCGAAGGTCGTCTCCCCAACCGCTCGTCCTTTAAGTGTCTCTGGTCACAAGATGAAGATATAGTAGGGAAACGCCGTCTACGACGGCGGCGTTCCAGTTCGTTCTTCCGATGACATCCGTTCCAGCGGCCGTGATCGACGCCACCGACGAAGAACTCTCGGCTCTCGAGTCGGATCACGACGTCGACGTCGTGCTGGCGGCCGCCCGGGGTAGTCACGCGTGGGGCGCGGCCGGCCCCGAAAGCGATTACGACGTCGGGTTCGTCTTCGTCCAGTCGGACCTCCGCCGGTACGCCCACGTTCGCCAACCGCCGACGACGATAACGTCGGAAGCCGATCGCACGGACGTCGACCTCGAGTTCCAGGGGTGGGACGTCCGCACGTTCGCCCGGTTGCTCGCCGACTCGAACGACGGCGCGATCGATCTCCTTCGGAGTCCGATCCGCTACCGGAGCGCGTACGACCCCGACGAACTGGCGGCGTACGTCGAACGGACGGTTGATCCGATGGACCTCTATCACGCCTGGCGCGGGATCGCGACGAACAACTACCGGAAGTACGTCTCCCACCACCTCGTGCGAAACGACGACGAGACGGTTCCCATCCTCGAGACGACCGACGACGGCTACGTGGTCGAGGCAGGCGACGGGACGACGACGGTTCCGGCCGACGACGAACGATACGCGGAGACGCAGACGCGACCGACCGTCAAACGAAACCTGACGATCACCCGGGCGGCGATGTACGCACGCTACCTGTGGGCGACCGGCGAGCGCGGCGAGCACGAGCTCCCCGAACTCGAGTTCGATCGCTTCCTGTCCGAGCAGGCCCCGACGGTGTTCGACGCCGAGCGGATCGACCGCGCTCACACGTTGCTCGAACGAAAGCGCCGGGGCGAGGGCACGGAGACGATCGGCGACGCGGTCGGGCGCGCGTTCGCACACCCACCCGTCGAGATCGATCCCGGAAGGCACGCACGCGACGGACCGGAGACGGACCGACTCGATGCGTTCGTCGACGGGATGATCGCGGCGGCTCACGGAACCGGGGATCGCTCGGTTCTTTAAGTGCTTCTGGTCACAAGGTAAAGCTACGAAGGGATTCTCGCCGGGGCCAAACGCGAGAGCGTCAGATATCGTCGATCCGCTCGTAGCCGGATCGTATCATCGACGCTACTGGTCCGGTCCACACCGTTGCGAAACGAGCGAGCATTTTTCACTCTCCCCCGCCGAACCACCGACGAGATGAGAGACGACGGTGTCGATCCCCGATCCAACCCGGAAGGGGGCGTCGCACTCGAGCGCCCTCGAACGCCCGAACGCGAGCGTCGCCTCGAGACGCGCCCTGGCTCCGGATCGCTCTCCCGGGCGGACGTCCAGCGTGACTCGACGGTCCGCCGGTGGGGCGTCGTCACGCCGAGTGCGACCGTCATCGGCCGCGCGGAGTCACCCGACGGCGATCTCTCGGAGAACGTTCGCCGCCTCCACGACGAACAACACGCGGCGACGCCGGGCTACAGCGAGCGCGCACACCACCTCGACCGACTGCGCACGACGCAGGCGCTGTGTAACGCCCTCGAGGTAACGCCGTGGCAACGCGACCTCGCGCTCGGCGTGATGGACGAGATCGACCTCACCGAGTTCGGAAGTCAGCGCGCGATCGAGAAGGTCGCGCTGGTGGTCATCAGACACGTCGTCGACGTCGACCGGCGGACGTACTTCGGCCTCGACGACGTCGACGTCGGATCGCTGTCGGCCGACCGAATGGACGACCTGTTCGGTCGTTACCGCGCCCACGACATCACCGACGAATCGGCGTTTACGCGGCTGGCCGCCCAGTACGGCCTCGACAAAACGAATCTCAACCGGCTTCGGCGGGTGTTGAAGAGTCAACTCGACGACGAGCTACCCGCGTACGGCCGGAACCCCTACCGTGATCCCAACCTGCCCGAGTCGTCCACAACCGACCCCGAGACCGACTCCGACAGCACGACCGGAAGAGACGACGACCGACGTCCGTAGTTCACGGAGTTCTCCGGAACAGCCTCGCTGAGTCGACGGCCAGGTCGGTCACTCGAGTTTCTCGAGGCCGTCGAAGAAGTTCGTTCTCGGACCGACGAGGGTGACGGGGTCGGCCGCAAGCGAGACCGAGACCGTCGCAGGCGACTCGAGTCGGTGGCGATTTCGCCCGTCGCTGATCGCATACGCCGTCTCGGCCCCCGTGACGGTTAGTTCGAGTTCTGCGCCGGGATCGACGACGAGCGGCGGCATCGAGTCTTCAGCCGCCATCTGCGTGACGACGAGGGCGTCGGCCGTCGGGTGGACGAGTGGCCCGCCCTCGCTCAGATTGTACGCCGTCGAACCCGTCGGCGTCGCGACGAGGACGCCGTCGGCGTGGCCGTCCGCGTACCGCGTGCCGTCGACGCGAATCTCGATCGTCGCTCCGCCACCGTGGCCCCGTCGGGGCCCGTGGACGACGATCTCGTTGAGCGCGGGTTCGAGCGTCCATCCGTCCCCACGCGCCCGGAGTCGCTCGAGGGTTCGTCTCTCGAGTGGATCACCCCCCCGGAGTCGGTCGACGAGATCGGTGACGACGTCGACCGCATCGGCTGGTGAGACGGCATTTAGAAAGCCGACCTCGCCGAGGTTTACTCCGAGGATCGGCGTCGATCCGACCTCACGGGCGACGAACAGCAGCGTTCCGTCGCCGCCGATGCTCACGACGAGGTCGGAGTCGGCCATCTCGGTCACCGGAACGGACACCACGTCGATCGCGTCGCCGGTTTCCTCGTCGACGGCGACCGCGACCGAATCAGATTCGAGCACGTCGAGAAGCGCTTCGGTGAGTTGCTGTGCCCGCTCGTTGCCACGTTGGGCGACGATTCCGACGTCGACGTCCATCGTCGGCGGATACCCGTTCCGGGGTCAAAAAGCCACGCCTCTCGAGCGCCACGGCCGGAAACGACATTACGCCGGCTGAACACATTTTAGACGAGTGAACGATTCGTCACGGACGGTCACCGTCTCCCGTACGCTCCGCGCTCGGACGGAGACGCTCGAGGCGCGGACAGCTGTCGGTCAGCAGCGCGCGTACGTCACGTGCACGGACGCGACAACTGCCGGAGGCTGCCCGTGACCGACCACGACGACTGGTTCGAGCGGGCGCTCGCCACAGAAGGCGACGATGACGACGTGGCTGACGGCGATACGGGCGACGCAGACACTACCGCGGAGACGGGCGATCGGGAGGAGACAACCGGTGAACACGACCGCGGGGACGAATCGCACGGCACCGAGATCGACCTCGAGTTCGTCGACGGGAGCCACGGAAGCGGTCCCGAGACCGGTGACAGAGGCCACGGCGGGAAACGCAGCGAGGACGACAAGAGACGCGAGACAGACAGCGACGAATCCGACAGTAACGATAGCGACACCCTGTTCGACGAGGACTTCGGCTCGGCACTCGAGAACGCACCAGCCGCCACCGGTGGTGGCCAGAGCGGTTCACCCGCCGGGTTTTCGGATATCGACTTCGAGCTCGGCGGTGACGACCCCGACTTCGAGGAGGACCCCGACACGGATCTGCCGCGGATCGATCTCGGCGTCGACGGTCTCGACCGGATGATCCAGGGTGGCGTCCCGGAGCGATCGCTCATGGTGGCCATCGGGAGCGCCGGTACGGGGAAGACGACGTTCGGGCTCCAGTTTCTCGAGTGCGGCCTCCAACAGGGCGAACGGGCGGTGTTCATCGCCTTAGAGGAGAGTCGGGAGCGCGTGATCAACAGCGCGACGGAAAAGGGGTTCGCCTTCGACGAACACGTCGAGGATGGTCGCCTCGCGATCGTCGACTTGAATCCCGTCGAGTTGGCTCATAGCCTCGGATCGATCGGGTCCGAACTGCCGACGCTCATCGAAGAGTTCGGTGCTTCACGACTCGTCCTCGACTCGGTGTCGTTGCTCGAGATGATGTACGACGACCAGGCGAAACGCCGAAACGAGATCTTCAGCTTCGCTAAGAGCCTGAAAGACGCCGGCGTCACGTCGCTGTTGACGAGTGAGGCCGCAGACGACAATCCCTACGCCTCCCGCCACGGGATCGTCGAGTACCTCACCGACGGCGTCTTCGTCCTGCAGTACGTCCGCCCGAACGACTTCCGGGAGACGCGACTCGCGATCGAGATCCAGAAGATCCGCGACGCGAACCACTCGCGGGAGAAAAAGCCCTACGAGATCACCGGTGAGGGGATCTCCGTCTATCAGCAGGGAAACCTGTTCTGAACGATACTCGGCGCGAGCGATCGGTAACGTTCGATTGTCAGCCGTTCGCACCCCATACTTTTTTAGAGCCGTTTGCCACACCAAACCATGGCCCAACGGACGACGGCCGACGAGACGCTCACGCGCGAGGAGGTCGCAACGTACTTCGAACACCTCGCTACGGCGTTCGGCGGGGACGAGGGAACGGTCCGCATCAGAGTCGGAAACAAGACGGTCGACCTCGAGCCGCCGGACGGTGTCGACCTCTCGGTCGACGTGATCGAACGCTCGACGATGTTTCGCGGGAAACGCGAGAGCGTCTCGATCGAACTGAGTTGGAAACCCTGACCTGTCGGCGTTCCTCGTCGGAACGATTCACCCCACTCGCAGGGTCGACACTCGTTCCCAGCGAGTCGAGTCGATAGCGAAGTTCTTGTCCCTTCGCGCGAGTAGTGGCACCTAGATGTACGATACGATCCTCTTTGCCACGGACGGGAGCGACCACGCCGAAACCGTCACAACTCACGCGATCGACGCTGCGACCACCCGAGACGCGACGTTACACGTCCTCTCCGTCGTCGACGACCGCGCGTTCCTCGTCCTGGGTGACGACCGCGTCGAGGCCGTCCGCGACGACCTCCGTGCGAACGCACTCGAGGCGACCGACGAGGCGGCGACCCGCGCCGACGAGGCGGGTCTTGAAGTGGAGACAGCGATCGACACGGGCCACCCCGCCGAGTGTATCGTCGACTACGCCGACGAGATCGGTGCCGACCTGATCGTCATGGGAACGAGCGGCGACGACTACGAGAACAACGTCGTTGGCAGCGTCTCCCAGCGCGTCGTCCGAACCGCGTCGGTCCCGGTGACAACCGTCGGACCGGACGTCGACGCCTGAAACGGCTCGCTTCTGGGGTTACCGGCAGTCGGGTTTTCCGGCACTGGCTACAACGCGAGGCGCGGCCACGCCGGTCCCTGACGTACGTCGGACCGCAGACGTCTCGAGAGAGCGAAACGACGGCGCTATCGTTTCGATCAAATTGATATGTAAGGCGTCGCTAGTGCGAGTGCATGCGCCGCTCGATCGTGATCGCGACGGCTCTGCTGGCGGTCGCGTTTCTGCTTGTCGGTGGTCCCTCGCTTCTGTTCTCGCCGTCGACGGAGGAGATCACACCGGAAGAAAAAGAGCGAGCCGAACCGGAGATCGTCTCGTTCGAGGACAGCGATAGCGGCTTCTGGCCGTATCTCAATGCCCAGGAGGCTCACGAGAAACGAAGCCCGCTCAACGTCGTCGTCCGCGGCGACACCGACCGCGTCGTCCGCTTGTTGGCACGACACGGCGAGGGCGACTGGGAAGAAGCCGAACACGACCACTTCGAAGCGGAAGAGCTCTTCGAGCCCGGTGGCCCCGAGAACGGTTCCGCGATGGATCCCGACGGCGAAGGAGAGGCGAACACGACCGTCGACGAGATTCGTCCCGTCTCCCCGACTGACATTCCGTGGTCCGAAGCGGACGGAACGACCCGATACGCCTACGTCGATCCCGGCCCCGACGAGGACACGTACTGGACGACCGAAACCACGCAACTCGAGGACGGCGAGTACTACGGCTACCGGTATCACATTCGCCTCTACGAGAGTCCGAACCCCGACGACCGATGGGTCGTCATGCAAACTCACTCCGAACACTTCGACTGGTTCACCCTCCGCCACCGGGTCGACGGCGTCGAAGACGCCCAGTCGCGACTCGAGGCCGACCTGATGGCGATCCCGAGCGTCGACATCCAGGAAGACGTCCAGCGAATCTACCTCGACAACGCCGGCCCCTCTGACGCCGACGGCTGGGCTACCAAGGTCGACCTCGCCGCGATGGCGCTCACACCGGTCGCGGTCGGACTCGCTGCACGTCGGAGACGCGATTCTCGCACCGCTCGAGCGGGATCCCCACTACAGACCGAGCGAGCCGGCGTCCTCGAGCGGGCCGAACACGAGGTCGACGGAACACTGAGCGACTCCGACCGCGCCCGTCTGGCGGCCGCCTACGCCCGCCTCGAGGCGCGACACCTGATCCTCGCGGGAACGATCCTGACGATCGTCCTCGGCGTCCGAATCGCCGGGATCGCCCTCGATCGCTCCGCCGGCTTCCTCTCCGTCCACGCGATCGCCGCGTTGCTGTACCCCGTGATCGCACTCGGACTCCCCATCGCGACCTACGCCATCGCCGGCGGACTCGAGCGCCGACTCGACGCCGCGCTGGCAGCATCGACCTCGCTCGCGGTCGCGATCTGGCTCGACTACGGCCTCCTCGGCGTCGACGTCCTCCCGATCGACGTCGTCTTCCAGCGGGCGCTCGTCGTCGTCGCACTCGGGCTAATCGCCGGCGGCGCGGCCAAACGCGCGACTCGCGACTCGAGGCTGAACGATATGGTCGTCGTCGGCGTCGCCACGTGGACGTTCGTCCTGGTCGGGACGCTGTTGGGCTACCTGTAGTCACAGTGGCGCGTATCGGAAACGGTTCGCGTTGATTTCGAAACCGATCAGTTCGGGCGATACACCGTTGTTCGGGCGTTACACGGGTAGGATTTTTTGATGGCGCGCTGGACTGTGGTGAGTCACCGACGAACCGCAGACCAACTTCGCGAGGGATGAGCGAGGGAACGACGTGACCGAGCGAATCGGCTGGGGAGGGTGTGGTTACTCCTCGTTGCCACGCGAGTCGAACGCTCTTTCCGCCCTCGTTATAGCGTGCTCTCATAATCTCACGCGCCAGCTTCCAGCTCTCGGACGAGTTACCTGTTGCAGAAAAACGGATGCGCCGGCCGGGCTCACTCTGTTCGTCTATCGACCTTCGCCTCGCTTCGCTCGGCTCACCACCGGCGCGCTCGTCATATCTTCCTCGCGCGCCGAGGATCGCAACTCCATTGGATTTGCTCACCACCGGCGCGTGTAGTATTCGAATTTACTGCATCGACACAGTTCAACGTAGTGCTCTCGAGCGGTCCCCGGACGAACCGGGATGATAGATTTACGTTCGCCCACTTTTTTCCGGAGACACGAGCCTATTAGGACAGGCAGACCGTATCGATGGTCGATGATCGACCTTCGCTTCTCGGAGGAGGAACTGGAACGACGACGCGAACACATCCTCGAGTTCGTCCGCGACAGCACCGACGCAGCGGGTGCCGACGGGGCCGTCCTCGGTCTCTCGGGCGGAATCGACAGCACGCTCACCGGCTACCTCACCGTCGAGGCACTCGGGGCAGAGAACGTCCACGGACTCGTCCTTCCGGCGACGGTCAGCAGCGACGAGAACATGAGCGACGCCGAACGGGTCGCCCAAGACCTCGAGATCGGCTACGACGTAATCGAGATCGAGCCGATCGTCGACTCGCTGCTCTCGGTCTACCCCGAAGCCGAGGGCGACCACGTGGCCACCGGGAACGCGAGAGCCCGGATTCGAGGCGTGCTGAACTACCTCGTCGCCAACCACGAGAACCGACTCGTCGTCGGTACCGGAAACCGCAGCGAGGCCGCCGTCGGCTACTTCACCAAGTACGGCGACGGCGCAGTCGACTGTCATCCAATCGGAAACCTCTACAAACAGCAGGTCCGTCAACTCGCCCGCCACGTCGGCGTCGCCGAAGATCTCGCCGCGAAAACCGCCACCGCCGAACTCTGGGCCGACCAGACCGACGAGGACGAACTCGGGGTCGCGTACGACACCCTCGACGCCATCCTCGCGACCCACGTCGACGGCCCGCTGTCGGTCGACGCCACCGCCCGCGAACTCGAGGTCGACGCCGAGACCGTCGAGATGGTCCGCGGACTGTACGAGCGGAGCGAACACAAACGCAACGCCCCGCCGGCACCCGAACCACTCGAGTGAGACGGACCGCTGGTCGGGCGATCGAACACTATCGACGACTCCACAGTGCGTTCACCGACGGCTCTGCTGTAGTCAGTACTCGAGCGAGAGGGCGTCGAAGACCGCTACTTCCGACCGTTCCGCCACTCGTCGGCGAGTAAGCCGTACCAGTACGTATCCTGATGCTCGCCGTCGGCGAACCACGCGTCGCGATGGACGCCCTCCCTCGAGAAGCCGATCGACTCGAGCAGTCGCTGTGAGGGCTCGTTGAACTCGAAGACGCGAGCCTCGATCCGGTGGAATCCGAGTTGGTCGAAGCCGTAGGCGACGACCAGTTCGACGGCCTCCGTGCCGTAGCCCTGGTCGTGGTGGTCGGGCGCGAGCCAGTAGCCGATCTCCGCGCGCCGTGCCTGCCAGACGATCGAATTGAAGCCGACGATCCCGACGCGCGTTCCGTCGACGTCGACGAGAAAGTCGATCGTCTCGTCCCCGCAGACGACCTCCTCGAAGAACTCCCGTTCTTGTGCCTGGTTGACCGGCGTCTGTCGGCCGATCGCCCGCCAGATCCGCGGGTCGTTGATCCACTCCTGGAGGAACTCGAGGTCCTCTTCCTCGATCGGACGGAGGGTGACGCGGTCGTCGGAGAGAAACGCGGGCGTGGTCATAATCGTCCATTCCTCGAGTCGTACAAGAGGGTTCGTGTGCTATGCCACCATTCGACAATATCTGGTCCGCCGACAGGATAACGGTCGTTCCAGCGGACATATTGGTTCCTCTGCGTTTACTGGAGGGGGAAACCCCGGGCCAGTCACAGCGGACCGTCTCACTCGAACATCGTGTCGATATCGTCCGCGTGAGTTGCCACGAGATCACCGAACGCCTCGGCCTCGCGTCGTTCCTGCGTCTCGCGGTCGCCGTCGTCCCGAATCCGACGTTTCAGTACCGCACAGGCGTCGGGGGCGTTGTCGGCGATCTCGAGTGCCACCGTCCGGGGATCGCTCTCGAGCCGCGAGATCAGCCCGAGTCGCAGGGCCTCTTCGGCGTCGACGACTCTCCCCGTGAGTGCGAACTCGAGAGCGTTTCCCTCGCCGACCAGTCGAGGGAGGCGGACCGTCCCGCCCCAGGCACCGAACAGTCCGAAGGTGACGCCGGGTTCGCCGTAGGTCGACTCCGGCGTGCCGACCCGAACGTCACAGGCGAGTGCGAGTTCCAGCCCGCCGCCGCGGACGGGGCCGTCGATCCCGGCGACGACGACCGCCGGCGACGCCTCGATCGCGCGAGCGACCCGCTGGCCGAGACGAGCGAACTCGATCGCAGCTTCGCGGTCGCCCTCGAGGGCGGCAACGGCCTCGAGATCCGCCCCCGCACAGAACGCCGGGCCACGCCCGCGGAGGACGACCACTGACTCGTCGGCGTCGGCGATCGACCGCTCGAGTGCCTCGAGGCCGTCGACGGTCAAGGCGTTTCTCGCGGCGGGACGGTCGAGCGTGACGGTGCGGATCGATCGGTCGGCGTCGACCTCGGCGTCGATCATGACTCGAGTCGATCGAGCGTTTCCAAAGGTCTTTGCTTCCCCCCTCGTAAGATCCCGCTAATGGAAGAGGCCGACGACTGTCGGCGTGCCGCCGTCGAAGCCGTTGCGGACGTCGAACCACCGCGGTTGCACGATCTCGTCGAAACCATCCTCGAAGACGCGTCGATGGTCCCCGGCGTGCTCACGATCGAGAGCGCCGGTGTCGCCACTCGCGAGACGACCGCCGGAATCGAGACGCGATCGGACAGCGAGGACGGTGTCCGCACCGATTCGAGCACGGAAGGTGTACTCACTCACGCCGCCGGCGTCCAACTCATCTACGAGGGGCTACGGCTGACCCGAACGCTCGCCCACGAGGAGCCCTGGCACGATGACGGCGAACCCCACGACGACGGAAACGGGGACCTCGAGATCCTCGCCGCCGACATCCTCGTCGCCCGCGGGTTCTACCTGCTCGCCCGCACAGACGCCGCCGGAAAGGCCGTCCGAACGGTCCAGGCGTTCGGCCGCGATCAAACCGAACGTGACGACCTCATCCGCGCCGACGGACCCGGCGGCGATCCCGCCGACCTCGACGCGAACTTAGAGCGCGACGTCCTCGAACTCGCCGTGCTCACCGGCGCGGCCGCCGCAGACGAGACGCCCTCGCCGCGATTGCTCTCGACCGCCGACGATCTGGCCGACGACTTCGCGCCGTCGTTCCCACCGGTCGAGAAGTGCCGCGGCGCGTTCGCCCGTTTGCCCTCCGAGCGCTCGCTCGAGGACCACACCACCGACAGAGCCACTTCCGCGACGGATCCGTGAGCGACTCGAGCAAGCGAACCGTCCCCACGCCCGGCGGCGAATCGAAACCCATAAAGACGACTCGAGTCAACGAACAGTTGCGCGCCTGGGTAGCTTAGCGGTAAAGCGCGTCCTTGGTAAGGACGAGAGCCCGGGTTCAAATCCCGGCCTAGGCTCTTCTCGTGAACTCACGCTCGGACCGGGAGGTTTGGCGTGGCATCCGCGCTGCCATGAGAACCAGCAAGATACCCTCGAGAGAGTACGATACTCGCTCGTGTGTCGGTGTACACGACGCAATTCTATCACGTGTGAAGGAGTGACAGTCGATACGGGAAGGTGTTAGACGTCGACGTATTGATCGACCCACTCCTGTCGGCGCTGTAAGACCCGTTGACCTTTCGGCGTCAACGCGTAGTAGTTCGTCCGCCGGTCCAGTTGACCTTTCTCGACGAGTTCTTTCTCGACGAGTGTGTCGAGATTTGGGTACAGTCGGCCATGCGTGACCGGTTGGTCGATATACCGGTTGATGTCGTCGAGAATTTCCTGTCCAGACGGCCGGTCTTTTCCTGCGATCACGTACAGCAAGTCGCGCTGAAATCCAGTTAGCTGATCCATGGATCGTCCTCTGAATACCGACGTTCACCGATCTGTGGTTTTGTTATAGAGCAGGTACACCACCGATCGTGTCCGAAACGGGTGCCGGAGAATCGTACACCGGCGCATTCCCTGCCGGTAGCTGGTGCGTTTCCGACCCGCCCACGTGACGGGACGCTTTTGAGGATCATCAGCGTACGGACTCCTATGACGGCAGATCCGCTCGCCTGGGAGACCCTCGAGAGCCGGGTAGCGTACAGTTGTCCTGGCTTCGATATCGTTAACGAATCCGTTCAGCTTCCCGACGGGACCGAGACCGAGTTCGACTATCTCTCCGAACCGCCGAGCGTCTGCGTGCTCCCGCTTACCCCCGACGGCGACGTCGTCTGTATCGAAGAGTGGCGACAGGCCGTCGACCGAGTCAACCGCGGACTCCCCGCCGGCGGCACCGAACCCGGCGACGACGATCTCGAGGCAGCGGCTCGTCGCGAACTCGCCGAGGAGACGGGCTACGAGGCCGATCGGCTCGAGTCGCTAGTCACGGTCGAACCGGCGAACGGAATCGCCGACGCCGTTTTACACGTCTTCGTCGCCCACGGCTGTCGTCCGACGGCCGAACAGCAACTCGACGACGACGAGAGTATCCGGGTTACTGCAATACCGTTCGACGAACTCCTCGGTTCCCTCCTCGAGGGTGATATCCGCGACGGTCGGACGGTTCTCGCGCTCTCCTACTATCGTCTGTCCACCGAGTGAGTTCGCCGTCGAGACGATCGAAGCACGGTACCGATCACTCGGGGTTCGAGCCGGGGGTGAACGAACGGGTCGGACCTCCGATCGTCCGGAGGCAGGGAACGCGTCAGGAACCGCCTGCCGCCGACAGCGGCTGCTGGTTGCCGATCGTACCGTACTGACCCAAAATAGTGGATGTCGGTCGATGGTGAACTGGCGATACGTCCCCGCGTCGATCAGTTCAGGATGGCGATCGACTGTTGTTCGTCGTTGTCGTCGTCATCGATGGCGTTGTCGTCGTTGTCGTCGTCATCGATGGCGTTGTCGTCGTCATCGACGCCGTTGTCGTCTTCCTCGACATCGTCAGTAACCTCCTCTAAGTCCTGCATGTCACCGATAGTCACGGTGTCTGCGTTCATGTCGTCGATCGACATCGACGTTGCGGTGGCTTGTGTGACGGTTTCGGTCGTCGTGTCGTCCTCGTCGTCGACGCCGTTGTCGTTAACACCGTTATCTTCGTCGTCGACGTCGTTCTCGTTCGTCATGGCGTCGTTATCTTCGACGCCGTTGTCGTCAACACCGTTATCTTCGTCGTCGGCGTCGTTGTCGTTCGTCATGGCATCGTTATCCTCGTCGTCGGCTTCGTCGTCGACATCGTTCTCGTCGACCTCGTCATCGTCCGCTTCCTGGAGGGTATCGATGGTCATCGTGTCGACCGAGACGTCGTCGATGTCGAACTGCTCGATGGTGAGATCATCGATCTCCTGCGTGGTGGTTTCGTCGTTCTCGTCTTCGTCGTCGACGACGCCGTCGTTCTCGCCGTTCTGCTGGTCGTCCTCGTCAGCCGCAGCGTCGCCCTGGTCGTTCTCGTCGTCCTCGTCACCGTCAAACAGCCCCTCGAACCAGCCGGTGATCCGATCGAGGACACCTTCACCCTCGACCGTCAGGTCGTCGATGACTAGGTTCTCGGTGTTCATCTCTTCGATAGTGAGGTCCTGGACGACGAGTTCGTCAGCGTCCTCGTCGATGAGGTCCTGACCGTTGGTTTCGTCGCCGACTCCGTTGTCGTCCTCGTCAACGTCGTTCTCGTCATCGACGCCGTTATCATCGTTGTCGACGCCGTTGTCGTCAACTCCGTCATCTTCGTTATCGACACCGTTCTCCTCGTCAGCGTCGTTGTCGTCCTCGTCGACGTCGTCTACCTCGTCTTCCTCGAGGTCGAGGTCAGTGAACGAGACGTTCTCGAGTTCGAGCTGGTCGATCTCCATGTCGGAGATCGTCACGTCCTCTGCCTGCTCGAGGTCGTCAGCGCCGTTCTCGTCGTTCGCATCGTCTTGCTGATCCGCGGTTTCGTCGTCCGCGTCAGCCTCGATGTCGTCGTTCTCTGCCAGTTCCTCCTCGAGTTCCTCGGAATCGAACTCCAAGGTATCGGCGTTCAGTTCCTCGATCGTCGCGTTCTCGACGGTGACGTCGTCGAGGTCGAGTTCGCCGACCTGTACGTTCTCGAGTGTCGCGCTCGTGTCTCCGGTGTCGCTCGCGCCAGCCGTCGCACCGGCGAGGGCAGGACCCCCCGCAAGTGCAACCAGCAGGGCGACGAACACCACACCGATTGCGTGCGTTCGTGAAGCCATTGCGCTCCGGTCTACAGCTCATTTCGGGCTAAAACATCCCGACTGTTGCGAGATTATCCCGGAGAAAAGCGGTATTTGAAACCGAGCGCAGATTCGTAATCCCGGTTTCCACGTTCAGGAATACCGAACCCTCTCGAAACCGAAACGCACCGGACTGGACAAACGGTCCTATCCCTTGTGCTTGCGTTCCCCACGACGTATCCCGGTATCGGTGAACGCTCTCCTTACACCGCTATCCGGACGAGCGTGACGAGCAGCGGGCTCCGGACGACCCGATCGGAAACCTTCACTGACTTACGTCGGACACACCAACTGACGACCGATGCGCGAGTGCTTCGAAATCCGGGATACCGACGCAGGTGGGCGAATCGGTCGGCTCGCCGTACCACGAGCCGACGTCACCGTCGAGACGCCCGCACTGCTCCCGGTGATCAACCCGAACCTGGACACGATCAGTCCCCGCCGGCTCGCCGAGGAGTTCGGCGCCGAGATCCTCATCACGAACTCCTATATCGTCTACGGCACCGACGACGTCCGCGAGCGCGCACTCGCCGACGGCCTCCACGAGCTGCTCGACTTTCCCGGCGCGATCATGACCGACTCCGGTTCCTTTCAGCTTGCAGAGTACGGCGAGATCGACGTCACCACCGAGGAGATCCTCGAGTTCCAGTACGAGATCGGCTCCGACATCGGAACCCCGGTCGACATCCCGACACCGCCGGACGTCTCTCGCGAGCGCGCCGAGAGCGAACTCGAGACCACCCAAGAGCGCCTCGAGATCGCCGAGACGGTCGACACCGGCGAGATGCTGGTCAACGCGCCCGTCCAGGGCTCGACTTATCCCGACCTCCGCGAGGCGGCGGGTCGCCACGCCGACGCGACGAATCTCGACGTCTTCCCCGTCGGGGCGGTGGTCCCGCTGATGAACGACTACCGCTACGACGACGTGGTCGACGTGGTTGCGGGCGCAAAACGAGGGCTAGGGTCCGACGCGCCAGTCCACCTCTTCGGTGCCGGCCACCCCATGATGTTCGCGCTGGGCGTCGCCATGGGCTGTGACCTGTTCGACTCCGCGGCGTACGCGCTGTACGCCCGAGACGATCGGTACCTGACCGTCAGCGGCACCCACCACCTCGAGGACCTGGACTATCTCCCCTGTTCGTGTCCCGTCTGTACGGAGTACTCCCCCGAGGAACTCCGCGCACTCGACGACGAGCGCCGCGAGGAGGAACTCGCCGCCCACAACCTCCACGTCACCTTCGCGGAGATCCGCCGGATCAAGCAGGCGATCCGCGCCGGAAACCTGCTCGAACTCGTCGAGGAGCGCGCTCGCGCCCACCCGACGATGCTCGACGGCTACCGGACGCTGCTCGACCACGCCGATCAACTCGAGCGGTCCGACCCCGTCTCGAAGGGCTCGTTTTTCTACGTCTCCCACGAGAGCGCCCGCCGACCCGAAGTGGTGCGCCACCATCGCCGACTCGAGCGTCTCTCCGTCCCGGACTCGGTGTTTCTGACCGAGGGTGGTCCAGCCCGCGGCGACGAGTTCGACGACTCCTGGCGCGTCGAACCGCCGTTCGGGCCGTTCCCGCGGGCGCTCTCGAAGAGCTACCCGCTGACGGCGGAGGTGCCCGATCGAACGGACCGGTCGGCGCTTCGGGCCGCCGCCGACGGAATCCGGCGACTCGTCGAGGCGAATCCGGAGACCGAGTTCACGCTCGGCCACCGCGGGTGGCCCGAGGACGTCCTCGAGTCGGTTCCCGAACGCGTAGACCGGATCGATTTCGAAGCCGGTGACGAGTGACATAGCGAGTTGGTCGCGGTCGCCCGAACCGGCGGAGCGCCGTCGGATACCGATACCAGAACAGCAAAGAGGCGAGCGACGCCCACGTTCTGTATGCTCGGCGCAGCGTCGCTGATACTCGGGGCGATCGTAACCGTCGTCTTCGGATCCTGGCTGATCAGGCGGTTCCGAGGCGGAAGCCGGTCGGCAGACGAACGCGAGTCCTGGGACCACCACCGGAAGGCACAGGAGCGTGAGCCACCGGTCGAGGTCGGCGACGTCCACGAGTCCGCGGTCTACGAGTTCTCCGACCATCACTCGGGGGAACGCAACGCGGTCTGCAAGGTCGAAGGGTTCGTCGTCTTCGTCGAGGACCTCCCGCCGGGGATCGAGGCGACCGACGTGATCCGGTTCAAGGTCCTCTCGTTCAACCGGGGCCACACGTCCGCGACGGCGACGTACGTCGAACGCGCGTAGTCGCTCGTTATCAGGCCAGCAGTATTTTCAGTGTATCCTTACCCCGACAGCGAGACGGCCGTCGCACCGACCACGACGACGAACGCCGACGCGCCGACGCGCCAGGTCACCCGCTCGAGCCGTCTGGGGAGGAAAACGACGGAGAGGCCCGCGACGAGCAGTGGCGTCAGCTGTAACAGCGGCATGACGAGGACGACCGGCGCGACCTCGAGGGCGGCGAAGTAGGCGACGAAGCCGATCGTCGTGGAGACGCCAGCGGCGACGTACCACGCCGTCGACGCGCTCCGGAGGGAGATCCGGCGTACCGATCGCGTGACCACGAGGTACGCGGCGAAGCCGACGGTCGCCGTTCCGGCCATCACCGTCAGTCCGGGAAGGACCGCGGTCCCCGCCGCCAGCCCGGTCGAGACGAATATCGGCTCGAGGCCGATACAGACGGCGGCGGCGAGGGGCAACGCGAGCGGTGCGCCGGCCTCGCGGATCGACTGGCTTGTGTTCGTCGACGCGGCGGTCTCCCAGGAGACGACCGCCAGGCCGACGACGATCAGCACGATGCCGGCGAAGTGAACCGCGGTCAGTCGCTCGTCGAGCAGCGCGACCGCGAAGATCGTCGCGAAGAGGACGTTCGAGGCGATCACTGGCGAGGTCAGGCTCGCACCGATACGCTGGATGCTCTCGAACATCAACAGCCGCGCGACGAACATTCCCAGGATGCCGGCCGCCGCAAACGACGCGAACGAGGTGGGAGTAAACAGCGCGGAGTACGGCGGCGAGTACAAAATCACCGTCGGCGCGGCCACGAGTGCGACGTTACACAACAAGACGATCAATACGGCGTTCCCGACCTCACCCTCGTCGGTTCCCAGGCGGACGAAGAGAAACTGACCCGCGAACGCCAGCGCGCCGACTATCGCCAGACCGACGCCGAGAAGGGAGTCAGAGACCTCGAGCATACCCCCGATTTCGATCGAGAGCCGATAACGGCTCTGGAACCGCTCGCAAACTGCCGGAAGTTCGTCGAGTCTCCGGGACCGGCCTCGAGTCGAAGTCCGTGGGTACTGCCGTGTCGGGTGTGCGTTTCGCCTCGGCGAGGGCGGAGCCACGCGGCAGTGATGCGGACCGCGACCGATAGTCTCTTTCGCGCTCCCCGGTCATACTCGGTATGACCGATTACTTCGAGGTCCACGAGCGCGACGGGGCCGCTCGCGTGGGCGAACTTCGCCTCGAGTCGCCGCGGACGACGCCTGCCCTCGTCGACGACGTCGTAGCGGACGCCGGATCGCTGTGGAGCGCGGATCGAGAGGTGCCCGAGGGCGACGAGTCGCAACTCACCGTCCTGCCCCATCGAGGGTTTCCCGGGGGCACCGCCGAGGAGGTCCGGGAGTCGTTCGCCGTCGAGTACCCCGACGTCGACTACCCGAGCGTCGCGGTGATCTCGAGTGAGGGTCCAGCGGATCACGGAACCGACGCCTACGCCGTCTCGGACGTCCAGTCGATCACCGGCCACGGCGCGGCGCTCGTCGAGGCCGTCGTCTCCGTCCGAGAGGGGACCCCAGCCGACACCGCCCTCCTCTTTTCGGGCGTCGCGACGCCACGGAACGTCGCTCTGCTCGCCTACGCCGGCGTCGATCTGTTCGACGAGACTGCCGCCGTTGTGAAGGGAACCCAGGGGCGGTATCTGACGACCGACGAGGCGTACTTCTTAGAGGACTTGGAGGAACTGCCGTGTTCGTGTCCCGCGTGCCAGAAACCGCGCGAGGAGTTCACCCGCGAGGACTGTGCCGAGCACAACGCCAACGCGCTCGAGGCCGAACTGGGGATCGTCCGCCGGCGGATTCGTGACGGTCGACTCCGGGACTATCTCGAAGGGCAGGCCCGCCACGACCAGTGGCTCACGGCCGCGATGCGCGAACTCGACTCGCAGTGGGGCTATCTCGAGGAACGCACCCCGATCCTCCGGGACGCCCAGATCTCGGCGGCGAGCGAGGACACCCTCCGGCGGGTGGAGATCCAGCGCTACGCCGATCGCGTCACCTCGCGCTATCGTAACCGATTCAAGAACCCGCTCGTGTTGGTTCCCTGTTCCGCCGCGAAACCCTACAGCGAGTCACAGAGCCACCGGCAGTTCCACGACGCCATCCAGTGGCGTGGCCACCTCGTCTCGATGACCAGTCCGATCGGCGTCGTTCCCCAGGAACTCGAGACGACCTACCCGGCCCAGCACTACGACACCGTGGTGACGGGCCGGTGGTCCGAAGACGAGACGGAGTTCGTCGCGAAGGTGCTTCGCCGGTACCTCGAGCGCAACGCCGACACCTACCCGTACGTGGTTGCCCACGTTCCCGACGAGGGCTACCGCGACATCGTCGAGCGCGTCGAAGACGGGTGGGAGGGCGAGGGCCTCGATATCACCTACACCGTCCCGCGGGGCGGCCATCCGACGGACGAAACCTCGCTTTCGAATCTCGCGGAGGCGCTGTCGGGCGAACTCAAGTACTCCAAACGAGAGCGCGAGCACAACACCGTCCGGGCCATCGCGGACTACCTGCTCGGCGACGGCGCGGGCGACGACCTCTTCGAGGATATCCGGACGACCAGTCGGTATCCGAAGATCCAGGTCCGCGACAGCGAGGAGACCCAACTCGCGACGATGGTGCCCCAGTACGGGACGCTCTCCTTTACGCTCGAGGGCGCAAAGCGGTGGATCGAAAGCGACGCCCCGGTGCGGCGGGTCGAGATCGACGGCTTCGTCCCCCACGGCAGCGTGCTCGCGCCGGGGGTCGTCGACGCCGACGAGGACATTCGAGTGGGCGACGAGGTCGTCGTCAAGGGGCCGAAGGCGTTCGGCGTCGGTCGCGCGGAGATGTTCGGCCGGGAGATGGCCGGGAGCACGCGCGGTATCGCCTGCGAGATCCGCCACGTCGAAGAGAAGTGACTCGAGGGATGGGGTGTTCGGGCGCTGCTCGAGCGGTCGTTTTCGGATCGTCAGCACCACGCCTGCGAGCGTAACGCTGGACAAGAACCATTATGCCGTGATCGCAACGTCGAGTCATGTGCGCCCAGATTCAGGACGTGATGACCGAGGACGTCATCTCGTGTGAAAACACCACGTCGCTCCAGCGGGTCGCGGAGCTGATGAT
This sequence comes from Natrialba sp. INN-245, assembly GCF_009807105.1. Lineage (NCBI taxonomy): Archaea > Methanobacteriati > Methanobacteriota > Halobacteria > Halobacteriales > Natrialbaceae > Natrialba > Natrialba sp. INN-245. Next base: position 73,414 of record NZ_WUBV01000063.1, read on the forward strand.
TCGCCACGACGTCGGGAGCGTCGTGATCACGACTGACGGCGATCCCTACGGCATCGTCACCGAATCGGATCTCATCGAGGCTGGCTACAAGTCGGGGAAACCGTTCGCGGAGATACCGACGCGAGCAGTCGCGAGTCATCCACTCGAGACGGTCGACCCGACCCGCGGGATTCGGTTTGCCGTCAAACGAATGCAAGAAGAGCGTATCAAGAAGCTCGTCGTGGTAGAGGAACTCGACGTCTGCGGTATCGTGACGGTGCAGGATCTCCTCGATCACTACGGGACGTTGAACCAGGATTTGCGGAAAATTCACGAGCTACGGGATCGATGATCGGGTGGGCGCTAACGTCCTCCGTGTAACCTGTCGTACCGACCGAATACACGATTCATCGTCCGCCGTCGTGATCGGACCTCCCGAAAAACGACCGGTGTACCGGTTGGAGTCACTCGAGCGGTTTGCTGGCACGCAGCGAGACGCTCATCACGCCGTACTTCTGGCAGGCGTTCGCCGCCCGCTCGGAGATGAACTCGTACTGGGTGTTCTCCCGAATCTCGTCGAGGTCGAAGCCAGGGGCTTCGACGAGCGACGCGTAGCTGTCGACCTGTTCGGCACCGCCGATGCAGGCCGCCCAGAGATCCGCGTCGGTTTTGATGCCCTCGGGCAGCTGGTGCTCGCTGACGATGTCGGAGAGTGTGATCCGTCCACCCGGCCGCAGTACGCGGTACGCCTCCTCGAAGACTCGACGCTTTTCGGCCGAGAGGTTGATCACGCCGTTCGAGAGTACGGCGTCGAACGATTCGTCCTCGAACGGCAGGTCCTCGATGTACCCCTGATGGAAGTTGACGGTGTGAAACCCGTTGTCTGCGGCGAGTTCGTTGGCCTTCGCGACCTGCTCGGGCGTCATGTCGACGCCCGTGACGGACCCGGTTTCGGTGACGTTCATCGCGGCGTAGAAGGCGTCCATTCCGGAACCGCTGCCGAGGTCGAGTACGTCCTCACGCGGATCGAGATCTGCGAACTCGAAGTAGTAACCGACGCCTGCGAACGAGTCGATCGCCTCGTCGGGAACGTAGGTGAGGGTGTCCGGTTCGTAGCCGAGACGCTCGGCGAGGTCTCGACCCGTCTCGAAGTGGAACTCGGCGTCGGCGGACTCCGCGACGTCACAGTACATCGACTTGACCTCCCGCTCGAGTTTGTCCGTATCGAGCGTCTTACTCATCGGCGCTCACCAGTGAGTCCTCGCCCGCGACCTTGGCGGGCCCGTTGATGGTCATATCGACGTCCTGAGCGTGAGAGACGAAGGTGTAGACGGGTGCCCGTCGCGCCCATTCGTCGATCAGGTCCTGATCGAGATCTTCGCCGTCGATCTCGACCTCGGCGGTGAGGTTCTCGAAAACCGAGTCGGCTTCGTCGAGGCCCTCGAGGCTGAACAGAACCGCTGGATCGAAATCGGTCCGGACGCGTGTCTCGAGGTGGTCGATGTCCACACCGCTGGCGGCGGCGTTGATCGTAATACCGACGTTGATACAGGCAGCCAACGCGGAGAGCGCCGCTTCTATCGGCTCGAGTCGGTCGGTCCCGCCGACCCACCCACCGGCGTCCAGCACTTCCTTCCAGGCGCCGTAGGGGATCGTGTACTCGCGCGTTTCACGAGCGATCGTCTCGCCTCCCAGTTCGTAGCTATCGACTCGCGCCAGACTGTGTGCGGCCGTCCCCTCGTAGGTCGCGGACGCCCCGAGCCCGAACTGGACGGCTTCGGGATCGTCGGCCGCGTGTTCGGCGAACCCCTCGAGTGTCTCGAGGTCGATTCCGTGTGCGGTCTGCTTGTCGGTTGACATTCTCACATCACTCCTCGGCTAGACGCAACGGAACCGGAGATATTGTAGCTAATTTGTGGCATTTCGGCAGCTCCTGGCGGTCCCGCAGTCGCTGCACACGTCTCACCGACCGCCACAGAGCGGTGGCCGTGGTCCACTCGCGTGGTACTTAGGTGGCTACGACGACAGACCGGATACCGTCCTCAAACTCGTCACTCGACGGTCGACTGCGGGTCGAAGGGGTGGGCATCGGCCGTGTACCGCTCGTAGATCGACTGCGCCCACTCGTGGACCGACGGGACGTCAGTATCGACCAGCGCCCGAACCGTCCCGCTGCCTTGTTCGTAACAGCTGATGATCACGCGCTCGTCGAGGAGTCCGATCCCGTACGGCGGAAGGTCGTCGTACTCGAGAACGGTAAAGTTGTCCCGTTGTAGTAGCTCTCGGTTGTGTTCCGGGTAGTTCGAGTAAAAGTACGCGTTGCAGTTCGGGCGGCCAATTACCGTTACGTCTACGCCGTCGTTGATCCGTTGGCGGAGGGCGTCGAAGCAGGGGTCCATCAGGGCGATCTCGGCGCGTAGGTATCGTACCGCGGTCGCCTCCCGGAGAAGGAACTCGAATCGGTTCACCGGCCTGTACGGGGAGTCTGGATCGGCGACGGTGACGGTCAGATTGGTCCACATCTCGACCGGGAACTCGCCGACTTCGTCGGGGAGCCAGTGCCAGACGTCACGTAGCTTTCGCGCTGTTTCGACCCGTTCGATCAGCTCTTCCATCCCCGAAGCGATCACCTCACCCAGCCGTGTTGCCGTATACTGGTAACCGTCTTTGCGGATCCAGATCTGGTCTTCGAACTCGTCCAGCGTTCGTCGTATCGTCGAGTCCGAAACGCCGGTCAACTCGCACAGTTCGGAACGGCTTCGAGGACGCTCCGTCAGTGCGACGAGTGCGGGAATTCGGTGTCGAGATCGCGCGAGATACGCGATGTCACCAGTCGGTGAATCGGCTCGGAAATGTTGCATGTTATCATCCACCATTATAGGCGTACGCGAACGAGTGTGAAAACGATTCGGTCCACTCGGTGTGTGATCGAGAAATCGATCGAAGGAACTGCTCCGTACATCGACTCCGTCGCTCCAACTACGTGGCTGCAATCGGTTTCTGCGGGATCGCCGACCCGCGTTCGAGGAGCCGATACGGACCATCTTGCGATCTCGAGCACACCGTGGTCAGGTGCTCCCGCGGGGTGCGTTTGCCTACTCGATATCCCGCGAGAGGCCGTCACGGAGGTCGCGGCCGAAGTAGTATCCGAGAACCGAGACGACGAGCCCCGCGGCCGCGCCGGCAGCAAGCAGCGTCCGTCCCGAGCCGGCGATGGCGAGTGGGAGATCGAACAGTACAGTCGTCAGCCCGCCAGCAGCCGTCCCCGCGACCGATAGCTCGAGATACCGCCGTTTCGACGTGAGCAAGCCAAAGAGGAAGGTGACCGCCACCAGACCGACGAACCGACCGAGCGCGCCGATCGGGAGGAGCGTTCCGCCGGCGAACAACCCAACGGACACGAGCGCCAGCACGGCGAGAAACGCCTTCGGTGAGAAGTACTCGCCGAGCGAGCGACTCGGTCCGAGCCTCGAGAGGCGTCCGGAAGCCGAGTCGCTCGTACGTGCGGCCTCGCTCGAGTCGCCCCTCGAGAACGGCCACCACGAGCGCGATCCGTCGGCGTCAGCGGTCGACGCCTCGGCTGACGGTGATCCGGAGTCGGTCGGTCGCCCCTCGCCGTCGACCGGCGCGGGCTCGCCGCCCGTCTCGGAGAGCAACTGCTCGGTCTCCTCGAGGAGGTCGTCGGTAGACGGAGCGTCCGCGTCGCGACTCTCGGTCAGTTCGTCCGAACGCTCACCCATGTTCGAACGGTGGTCGGCGAGCATCATGGAGCTTTCCCATACCCGCTCGGTCCTCGAGGGACGGTTCCGAGCGCTCGTTCTGCCCGTGAAGATGTGAACACGTTTTTTTACGGATCGGCTGGTACGGTGATGAGTGAACGTCGAACTGGTCGCGTTCGGGGCGATCGCCCTCGCCGCCGGCGCGGGATTGCTCTACGCCGCGCGTCAGCTCTATCCAAGACTCGATCTCAGTGACGACGCACTCGCGTCGATCCGGCTGTTGACGGCACTCATCGTCGGGGTACTCCTTCTGGGTGGGGCCGGACTGGTTCTCGTTGGGATCCTCGCGTGACGGACGGTCCTCGGACGGAGACGTCGCTGCCCGAGGACGAAAGCGTGGCTTCAAGTCCAACGGCGCGCAACGCCCACGCATGAATCCAGGCGACCGCGTTCGCGTCGACCGCGCAGAGCGCACGTACGAGGGCGTGTTGCTCCCCTCGAGTACGGACGATCACCTCGTGGTGAAACTCGAGGGTGGCTACAACGTCGGCGTCGACCGCGCCGAAGCCGACGTCGAGGTGCTCGCGGAGGACGTCTACGAGATCGACGGGACCGATTCGGTAGGCGACAGCGACGAGGCCTCCGAGATCGCGTTCGACGACGACCTCCCGACGATTTCGCTGATCTCGACCGGCGGAACGATCGCCTCGACGGTCGACTACCGTACGGGTGCCGTCACGGCTCAGTTCGACGCCGAGGACGTCCTCCGGGCGGTCCCGGATCTCGCCGGCCGGGCGAACTACCGCGGGCGCGTCGTCGCGAACATCCTCTCTGAGAACATGGAGCCGCCGATCTGGCGGGATCTCGCCGAGGCGGTCTACGAGGAGATCGAGGCCGGTGCCGACGGCGTCGTCGTCATGCACGGCACCGACACGATGCAGTACTCCGCGTCGGTCCTCTCCTTTGCCCTCGAGACGCCGGTGCCGATCGTTTTCACCGGGAGCCAGCGTTCCGCCGATCGACCGTCGTCGGACAACGTGATGAACGCCGTCTGCGCCGTCGAGGCCGCAAAGAGCGGCTGCGCGGAGGTGCTGGTCTGTATGCACGCCTCCGAGTCCGACGACGTCTGTGCGCTCCACCGCGGGACCCGCGTCCGGAAGAACCACACCTCTCGCCGAGATGCCTTCGAGACCGTCGGCGCGGAACCACTGGGAGCGGTCGACTACGACGCACTCTCCGACGACGGGAGCGACGCGATCGAGTTTCGCCGTGAGCACAGAAAGCGCGGCGAGGCGGATCTCGCCATCGACGCCGACCTCGAGAGCGACGTCGAACTGCTGAAGTTCACGCCCGGAATGAATCCCGCCTTCCTCGACGTCGTCGAGGGGTCGGCGGGCCTCGTACTCGAGGGAACGGGACTCGGACACGTCCACACCGACCTCATCCCACGGATCGAAGACCTGATCGAGGGCGGGACGACGGTCGTGATGACTAGTCAGTGTCTCGAGGGTCGGGTCTGCGACCGGGTCTACGACACCGGCCGCGACCTCCTCGAGGCGGGCGTAATCGAGGCCGGCGACACCCTCCCCGGAACGGCGAAAGTCAAACTCATGTGGGCACTCGCGAACGCCGAGGACGTCGAAGAAGCCATGCAAACCTCGCTGGCCGGCGAGATTCAGGAGCGGTCCGTTCCCTGGGAGTAGACACGAGCGAATCGGGGATCGAACTCGAGTGCAACTGTGCGCTCGAGTTTCGTGATCGCGTTCTCGAACACTGATCGTTCGACCACCCGCCACGATACCGATCGCTCGACCACAAACCATCTCATCGATGAACATCAGGCGAGCGACACACGACGATTACGAGGCCGTCGTCGAGATGACGAGCGATATCTGGGCGCATCGCGGCGGTGACTACCTCCCCGACATCTACCACGACTGGCTCGAGGACGAGGACGACCCCGAGACGAAGACGTTTCTCGCGACGATCGACGGCGACGCGGCCGGGATCGTCCAGGCGAGGTTGCTCTCGCCCGAGGAAGCCTGGTTCCAGAGCCTGCGGGTCGACCCCGACTACCGTCGGCGAGGGGTGGCCCGCCGACTCACCGAGGCCTGTTTCGAGTGGGCGCGCGACCGCGATGCCCGTGTCGGCCGAGCGATAATCTTCTCGTGGAACGTCGCCTCGCTCTCGATGGCGCGTGCGATCGGCTTCGAGCCGGTGACGGAGTTCCGGTTCGCCTTCTCCGAACCGGACCGCGATGCGTCGGGCCCGGGAGAACACGCCGTCTCGAGCGATCCGACGGCGGCGTGGCGCTACTGGATCCGAAGCGACGCGTGCGAGCACCTGCGGGGACTCGGACTCGCCCCCGAAGAATCGTGGGCGATGCGCGAGATAACGTCCGCCGATTTCGATCGGTTCGCCGACGAGAGTGCCGTCCTCGTCGTCGAAGACCCGAACGGGACCGTAGGAACCGCCTACCGGTCCCGAACGTTTGATCGACGGACCGACCGGGGCGAGGAAGAAACCGTCGCCGAGTACGGCGTCGGCGCCTGGGACGACGTCGACGCGGCGCGTTCGTTGTTCGCCGCGATGGCTCGAGACGCCGCGACACTCGAGGCGGACCGAATGCGGATCGCGATCCCCGAGACGGCTCGGTTCGTCAGCGACGCGGCAGCCGCTGGCGCCGAACTCGACGAGGAGCCGGATTTCGTCCTCGGAATCGACCTCACGGAGCGGTCGCCGATGGACCGATAACGGAGCGCCTCAACCGCCGCTGACCGGCGGGAACAGCGCTAGCTCGTCCCCGTCGCCGAGTTCGGTCTCGAGCCCGTCTTCCTCGACGAGGACGTTCGTTCCGTTGCGCAAGACGTTGACCTGCGATCGGAGTTCGCCGTCCTCGAGCACCCGGTCTGCGAGTTCGGGACGGCCGTCGAGCAACTGCTCGAGGGCGTCCCCGACGGTGTCTCCGGCCGACGCCTCGACCGTAACGTGTCTGTCGCCCGCGTGTTCGGCGAGGTCGGCGAACAGTTTCCACTCGGTGGACATAGGTGGCGGTATCGGTGCCGGAGGCAAGTAGCTACCGCTCCTCGAGCCGTGATACGGATTGCTGTAACGGTTTACCGGTGAAACCACAGACGGCTCGTGGTTTCGCCGGTAACGATTTACAGCAGACCGTATGAGACAGGTCGCCTCGGTTCGCGTCGGCCGCGGACGCCTCGACTCCCGGTGAGAAACGCGCCGAATTCGGTGAGGAAAACGGCGAATCTTAACTGGTGGGGCGACCCAACGGGTCGTATGGTCGTGGCCGAGACACTCCGAAGCCGGCTGCCCGAGAACTGGCAGCGGGTGCTCACGACACGAGCGGCGATCGCGCTGGCACTCGCGGTCGCCTTGCTCTCGGTCGCGACGGCACTGTTCAACATCGGCGTCGCACCCCCCTACGAGCCCCTCGATCCGTACATTCCGGATGTCGTCCAGCAGACGGCCCGGTTTACCGGTGCGGTGACCGGGTTCATGATGGTCGTCGGCGCGCTCGCGCTCAGACGCGGACTGCGCGTCGGCTGGTGGATGACGATCCTCTTGCTTCCCCTGACCGCCGCTCAAGGATTTCTCCAGGTGAGCCAGTACTCGGTGCCGCTGATCGTCCTCTCGCTCGTGTCGATTCCGATACTGTGGCTCACCCGCGACCGCTTTAGCAAAACCCTCTCCTTGAGTACGACGCAGATCGCGGCCGGCGCTGCACTCGTCGGCGTCCAGGCGTACGGAACCATCGGTGCGTACGCGCTCCGCGACGATTTCGAGGGAATCGAGACCCCCCTCGACGCCTTCTACTTCACGCTGATTACCTCGAGTACGGTCGGCTACGGCGACATCACGCCGAACCTCGGGTCGATCGACGCGCGGCTGTTCACGATGTCCGTCCTGGTCCTCGGCGTGTCCAGTTTCGGCCTGGCGGCCGGGGTTCTCCTCGGTCCGGCGATTCAGGCGCGGATCACGAAAACACTCGGAATCATGACCGAATCGGAACTCGAACTGCTGAGCGACCACGTTCTGGTGCTCGGCTACGGCGAACTGACCGAACCGATCGTCGACGAGCTCGCGGACAACGACCGGGAGTTCGTCGTCGTAACTGCCGACAACGACGCGACCGACGCGCTCTCTAGACACGACATCCCGGTCATCATGGCTGACCCTAGCGACGAGGATCCACTCCACCGCGCCAAGATCGAGCAGGCATCCGCAGTTCTGGTCGCGACGAACGAGGACGCACAGGACGCACTGACGATCCTCACGGCCAGACAGCTCGCCCCCGACACGCACATCGTCGCCGCTGCGACCGACCGCGAGAACACGAAGAAACTCGAGCGGGCGGGCGCCGATACGGTCATCAGCCCGGCACTGATCGGCGGTCACCTTCTCGTCCGATCGGTGCTCGGCGGCGACGATTCCGAGTTGATCGATCGGATCCTCAACGAGGAGTAGCGCGCCGGCTGATACGGATTGCTGTCCCGGTGTACCGGCGAATCCGCGACCAGTCTGCGGGTTCGGCGGTACTAACTGACAGGAAACCGTATGATAGGGATACCGTCGCCGACTTTCGGGTCCTCGACTCAGCCGCCGGAACTGACGGGCAGTAATCCGTACTAGAGCCGTGCGTCGAGGTACTCCGCCATGATCCGGTAGGCGCGAATCGAGCGTCGACACCGGAACGGAGGGAAGGATTTTACTCGAGTCGAAAGAATGAGACGAGCGATGGCGATCCCGACGTGGCTGTGGCCGACGAACACCGAACTCGAGCGGGGAGAGACGAGTCCACCGGACGCCTCGGCGTCCGCCGGTTCGAGTTTGGGATCGTCTCGACCCACATCACGGTCTCCACCCGCGTCGCCCCGGCCGCCGTCGCGAACCACCGGGCCCGAGACCACGCCCGTCATCGAACGCGAACCCGAACCCGATCACGAATCTGAACCTGGTTTCTGGTGTGCCACCGAAGACGACCTCGAGAACGGTTCCGAACCCGACCTCGAGCGCGCTTCCGAGGAGTTCGAACTGCTCGCGAGCCCGGTTCGACTCGAGATCCTGACCGCGCTCGCCGACCGCGACCGGCCGCTCCGGTACTCCGAACTGCGAGCGCGCCTCTCGATCCGGGACAACGGCAAACTCAACTATCATCTGCGAACGCTCGAGGAGCTGGTCGACGGGAGTGACGACGGCTACGCGCTGACCGAGCGGGGCCGACGGCTGCTCGAGGGAGTTTCGATCCCCGATCGCTCCTGACCGCCCAATCGCAGTAGGGAACCCGCCGACGCGCCGACGAACGGCTATCCACCGATGCGCCGACGAACGGGGACCCGCCGAGGCGTTGGCGAACGTTTCGATCACATTAGAGAACGGCTCTTCTCCGAGATATTAGGTGTCTCGAGGCTCCTGTGACGGACGGTAGGATGGAGTCTCGAGGCGAACGCGAGCGAACGATCGACGAAGCGTCGGAGCGGGTCACGTTCACCCCCGCCGGCGCGCGCGAGGGATTTCTCGAGTGTCTGCCGACGCGGTCGGCGTCGCGAGCTACGGCGTCGTCTTCGGCGTTCTCGCCGTCCAGGCGGGGTTGAGCGTCGCCGAGGCGACGCTGATGAGCGCGACCGTCCTCGCGGGTGCGGCGCAGTTGATCGCCGTCGACCTCTGGGCGGACGCGGCCGCCGTTCCCGTCGTCGCGGTCCTCCTCACGACGGTGCTCGTGAATCTGCGGTACCTGCTGATGGGAGCGGCGCTCCGGCCCTGGTTCGGGACGCTGTCGCCGCCCGCGGCCTACGGGAGCGTCTTCTTCACCGCCGACGAGAACTGGGCGCTGACGATGGGCGCACTCGCCGAGGACGCCGACGGCTCGAGGGCTGTCCGCGGGGCGTACCTCCTCGGGAGCGGGTTCGCCATCTGGCTCCTGTGGGTCGCGGCGACGGTCGTCGGCGGCGTCGCAGGCGACGGCATCGGCGACCCCTCGCGGTACGCCCTGGATTTCGTCTTCGCCGCGGTGTTCGTCGCCACCGCCGTCGAACTCTGGGACGGTTCCGGTGACCTCCGTCCGTGGGCCGCGGCGTTCGCCGTCACGCTGGCGAGCGCCGCCGTCCTTCCTGGCTACTGGTACGTGCTCCTCGGTGCCTGCGCAGGTTGTGTCGCGGGAATCGCAGGCGGTGCAGACGGAGGTGATGCGGACGGAGGTAGTGCAGGTGGAGGTGGTGCGGGGGGAGGTGGTGCGGACGACGAGTGTGCGGGGGGAGGTGGTGCGAATGAGTGAGTCCCCGCTGGCGCTCGAGCCGCTGGTCGTCGCGACGATTCTCGCGATGGCGCTTCTGACGTACGCCACGAAAGCCGGCGGCCTCTGGCTCGTGGGACGGATCGACCTCCCCGAGCGGGCCGAGACCGGGTTCGAACTCCTGCCCGACGTGATCGTCGTCTCCATCGTCGCCGCCGAGTTGCTCGAGGGCGGGCCGGCGGAGTGGCTCGGCGGGGCCGTCGTCGCGCTCGTCGCCTGGAAGACCGAGAACCTCCTGCTCGCGCTGCTCGCAGGAGTGGCAACGGTGCTCGTGGCCCGGCACGTCGGGTGACCGCCGAGAGGCTGGGCGACCACCGAGAACGGCTCCACGTCGACAGTACCACACTCGAGCGACTCTGGTCGCGTTACCGGTCGAGGCGTCGACTCAGTAACACGGTGCGATCGTCGAGGTCGAACCCCCGTTTCTCGTAGAACGCGTGAGCGGGGGTATCACGGAGGGTCAACAGGTAGATGGAGTCGACGCCCGCCCGACGAAGCGCCTCGGCGAGGTGGTCCATCAACGCCGTGGCGACGCCCCGTCGCTGGTGAGCGGGGTCGACACACAGCTCCCTGACGTAGAACTTCGACCCGTCGTCCCACCACTCTTCCGTTCCGACCACCAGCCCGGCGAGGTCGTCCTCGAGCCGGGCGGCGTAGCCGCGAGCACCCGGCGTCTCGAGGAGCTGTGAGAGCCGCGTTCGTGCCGTCTCGAGCGTCCACTCGTCGTCCCACGGTGGCTCGTTGAACGCGTCGCGATAGAGTCGCGCTCCATCCGCCAAATCCGCCGACTCGCCCGGAAACGCCTCGATCGTGGGTGTCATCGGACGTTCTTGGAAGCCGGCCACTAAAATCGTCGGGATGGTGTGGGTTCACGACGCACACCGAACGGCAGATTCGACGGCGAAGACGAACGAACTACCGAACCGACGTCCTACGCCGACGGATCGGGCGCACCCTCGAGGATCTCGACGCCGCTCGAGGCACCGATCCGTTCGGCACCGGCCTCGAGCATGGCGACCGCCTCCTCGTAGCTGCCGACGCCACCGCTGGCTTTGACGGGGAGGTACTCGCTCATCAGTTCGACGTCCTCGAGGGTCGCGCCGCCGTCGGAAAAGCCGGTCGAGGTCTTGACCATCGCGGCGTCGGCGGCGACGGCGGCTTCGCAGGCTCGGTGTTTCTCTTCCTCGGAAAGCAGTGCGGTCTCGATGATCACCTTCACCGGGATCGGAACCGCGGCGACGACCTCCGCGAGTTCCGCGCGGATCACGTCGTCCTCGCCGGCTTTCAGCCGGCCGACGTTGATCACGACGTCGAGTTCGTCCGCGCCGGCCTTCCAGGCCAGAACGCCTTCGCGGCGTTTCACGTCGTGGTCGTTCTGGCCGTGGGGAAAGCCGACCACCGTCGCGAGGGTGACTTCCGGCGCGTAATCGGTCGCCTCCTCGATCGCGTACGGCGGGATACAGGCGTTCATCCCGTACGTGTCGGCGTCGTCGAGGACGGCCCTGACGTCGGCGGTCGTTGTCTCGGGTCCGAGGACGGTGTGGTCGATCAGGGGGGCGAGTTCGGTTCGGTCCATAGCGGACCGACTCGCCGAACCATCAAAAATCCGCCCGGTCGCTTTTGTCCCACGGAGTGCAAAGGGTCGACATGGAAGACGACCCGCCCGGCGTCGACCCCGTCGTCGACGCCACCGCAACCGACATCGCGGAGATGCGGATCCGCGGGGCCGCAACGATCGCCGACGCGGCCGCCGAGGCGCTTGCGACCCACGCCGAACGATCGGAGGCCTCGAGTCCGGAAGCGTTCCGCGCGGGGATGCGCGCCGCCGCCAGACGGCTCTATGAGACGCGGCCGACCGCCGTCAGTCTCCCCAACGCACTACGGTACGTCCTCCAGGGGATGGACGGCGAGACCGTCGCCGACCTTCGATCGTCGACGATCGCCAGAGCCGAGGCGTTTCGCCGGGATCTCGAGCAAGCCCAGGCCAAACTCGGCGAGATCGGCGCGAACCGGCTGCGGGACGGCGACGTGGTGATGACTCACTGTCACTCGACGGACGCGCTGTCGTGTATCGAAGCTGCCCTCGAGGACGGCAAACACGTCGAGGCGATCGTCAAGGAGACCCGGCCGCGAAAGCAGGGTCACATCACGGCCGAGCAGTTACGCGAGTGGGATGTCCCCGTGACGCTGATCGTCGACAACGCGGCCCGTCGGTACCTCGATGACGCGGATCACGTCCTCGTGGGGGCCGATAGCATCGCCGCCGACGGGAGCGTCATCAACAAGATCGGCACCAGCGGCCTCGCAGTCAACGCCCGCGAACGTGGCGTGCCCGTGATGGTCGCGGCCCAGACGATCAAACTCCACCCCGACACGATGACCGGCCACACGGTCGCGATCGAGATGCGCGACGAGAACGAAGTCCTCTCGACGGACGAGCGATCGGAGATTACGGGACTCGAGGAAACCGACGGGCGGTCGCTCGAGGATGCCAACGACCGGGGACTCGAGGAGGTCGACGACGGACTGATCGTCGAGAACCCCGCCTTCGACGTCACGCCGCCGCGACACGTCGACGCGATCGTGACCGAACGAGGGCAGTTCCCGCCGGAGAGCATCGTGACGCTCATGCGGGAACTGTTCGGGGAGACGATCGGGGAGCCTTGGGAAGCCTGACGCCGCCGTTCGACCCGCTGGCCCCACGGAATCGGCGACCGTTGCGGATCGGAACATGTTAGTCTCTGGCACGTTCCTCTCATCGTATGGTGCTTCCAGAGGGGTTCGTGCTCCCGCCGTGGTACCTCCTCGTCCCGCTTTTGGCCGTGCTCTTCGGCGTCGTTGCGCTCCTGTGGTCGCTCGAGCCGCCGGTGACTGATCGAACCGTCCTCGCGTTCGCGCCGTGGATGATGGTGGGCGCGACGCTTCACGTCTTCTATCGCCGCGAGATGTACCCGGACGTCGTCGCCGTGTTGTTCGCCACGCCGAGTGTCTACCTGGTGACGGCCACCGTCGCAGGGTTGCTCTGGATCGTCGGACTCTTCCTCCAGGCGGGCGGAATATGGAAGACTTCCGACAGGTTTCTGGGCGGGATCGGCGCGGGGGTCTTCGTCGCGGCCGTGTCGATACTCGTCGCGACGAGCGTCGGGACCGGAACGTTTCGGCCGCTCTGGCTCATCGTCATCGTCGTCCTCACGGTCGTTGTCACCGCACTGACGTGGTTCGGACTGAGCATCTGGTTTACCGACGTCGCCGCGGTCACGGGGGCAACGGGCGCTCTCGTCGTCTTCGGACATACGCTCGACGGCATCTCGACGGCCGTCGGCTACGACTTCCTCGGCGCCAGAGAGGAAGTGCCAGCCTCGCGGCTGATCCTCGAGGCCGGGGGGGCGCTTCCGACGGCGGAGTTCATCGGTGCCGGCTGGCTGTTCGTCCTGGTGAAAGTGGCGCTCGCAGCGGTCATCCTCGGGCTGTTCCGGGAGTACGTCGAAGTCGAGCCGAAACGGGCACGACTCGTCCTCGCGTTCATCGCGGCGATCGGTCTCGGGCCGGGCGTCCACAACGTCTTACTGTTCATGGTCGGCTGATACGGATTGCTGTACCGATGTACCAGCGAAACCGCAGACGGGTCGCGGGTTCGGCGGTAACGACGTACAGTAAACCGTATGAAGGGAGCCGTTCACGGTCGCCTAGACTTTTCTCACACGCCGTCGTTTGTGCCGACAACCGAATGGTCGATGTGCTCACTGCCGGTCACGTCAACTGGGACGTGACGCTTCGCGTCGATAGGCTCCCCGAACCCGACGGCGAGTCGGCGATCCGATCACAACGACAGTCCGGCGGCGGCAGCGCCGCAAACGTCGCCACAGCCCTCTCCGGTCTCGGTCTCGAGGCCGGTCTCGTCGGGAGCGTCGGCGACGACGACAACGGACTGCTCGCCCGCCGAGAGCTCGAGGACGCCGGCGTCTCACTGGACGGGCTTCGCGTCGTCCCCGACGCGGACACCGTCGTCAAGTACCTGCTGGTCGACGACGGCGGCGAGGTCGCAGTGTTAGGCAACGACGGTGTCAACGAGGCGGTCGGTCCCGAGGATCTCGACGAGTCCCGGATTCGAGACGCCGATCACGTCCACCTCACGAGCCAGCGACCCGAGACGGCGGCCCGAATCGCGACGGTCGCGAGCGAAGCCGGTTCGACGATCAGTTTCGATCCCGGACGTCGGCTCGCAGACCGCGACTACGGCGAGACGCTCGCAGCCGCCGACGTCCTCTTTGCAAACGACAGGGAGGTCGCGGCGCTTCTCGAGGACGAGTACGTCGGCTCCGCGTTCGGCGACCGCGTCCTCGTCGTCAAACACGGCTCGGACGGAGCGAAGGTCCACACGCCCGACGGGTCCTACGATCACCCAGGGTTCGACGTCGACACGGTCGACACCGCGGGAGCCGGCGACGCCTTCGCCGCCGGCTTCATCGCGAGCACGTTCGCACACGACGACGTCGAACGCGCCCTCGAGTACGCAAACGCCTGTGGCGCGCTCACGGCGAGACGGGAGGGAGCTCGGAGCGCGCCGACGGCCGAGGCGGTTGCGGCGTTTCTCGGCGATCGGTACTGATACGGATTGCTGTCCCGGTGGACCGGCGAACCCGCAGACGGGTCGCGGGTTCGGCGGTACCGACTGACAGTAACCCGTATGACAGGGCGTATCGTCGCCAACCGAACGTGACCCGACAGCTGTGACACTATCACACGCTCTCTCAGCACGTGCCGTCTGACGATATCTATATGCGTCGGGCCGTTGGCCACTCGAGTAGACAGTCACGGAAACGTGACGGAGAGACATGACCGAACGAACGATACGCGAGTCGAATGGCCGTGCGGTTGGTCGGCGCGTCCAGTACGAGTACGAAGCGGACGAACCGCCGAGCATCGCCGTGACGATGGCGTTGGCACAGTATCGGGGCGAGGATGCGACGCAGATGTCGACTCACCTCTACGATTACGTCGACCCGGAGGCGCTCGACGCGATCGTCGACGGCTCCGGGGAGGGCAATCGATCGGCACGGCGTGTCGAGTTCGCAGTCGGCGAAACGACGGTCGTCGTGAGACCGTCCCGCGTCGAAGTGTTCACGACCGAGTGATCGACCCGCCCGACCGTCGGTAACCGAACGCCTCGGCTCTCGAACCTTTTTTCTCGCCGCCCGGAGAACGCGAGATATGGCAACGCAACCGCACCTGCTGGTCGAGGAGGGAGAGCTCACCGACGTCGCGCTCGTTCCGGGCGATCCCGGACGCGTCGATCGGATCGCAGACCACTGCAACGAGGCGGAGACAGTCTCGCAAAACCGCGAGTACAAGGTCGTCAACGCGAGCTACGACGGCCGCGAACTGACGATCTGTTCGACGGGGATCGGCTGTCCGTCGGCTGCGATCGCGGTCGAAGAACTCGCGAACGTGGGCGTCGAGACGGTTCTCCGCGTGGGGACGACCGGCGCGCTCCAGTCGGGAATCGAGATCGGCGACATGATCGTTGCCACCGGCGCCGCGAAAAACGAGGGGACGTCGAAACGCTACGAGGACGTCGAGTACCCTGCCGTCCCCGACTACGAGGTCCTCTCGGCGCTGGTCGACACCGCTGAGGCCAGAGACGAGGACGTTCACGTCGGCCCTATCGCCTCCGACGACGCCTACTACGCCGAAACCGACGCGTACGTCGCCGACTGGGAAGCCGCCGGCCTGCTTTCAGTCGAGATGGAAGCCGCCGCGCTCTTTACGCTCGCCCGACGCCGCGGTCTGCGCGCCGGCGCGATCTGTACCGTCGACGGCAACCTCGTCGAGGGCACCCAGAAGGGAACCGACACCGAAGACGACGAACTCCCCGAGAAGGCCAAGAACAACGTCGGCCGCGCCATCGACATCGCGCTTGATGCGACGACGACGCTGTAGCTCGGTTTCGCCGGAACGCCTCGAGAAGCGCCGGCCGTCGAAGCTTAGCCTCGGAGCGCTTCGGCGACCGCCGTCGTCCGTCCCGTCAGCGATTCGGTCGTCCCGGAGGCCGCCTGTAGGGCCTCGTTGATTGCCTCGAACAGTCGGTGAAAGGCGACGTCCTCGCCGGGTTCGGGCCGCCAGTCGTCGGCGTCGCGATACTCGAGGCCGCAGGTCGGACACTGCGATTCGCCGTCGACGATCGGGTCGAAACAGCCGTGACAGCGCCCGACGCCGGCCGCCACGGACTCACCGAGCGCGACGATGCCACGCAGTTCCGACTGGAGTTTGGTTCCGCCGCCCCGGAACGCGGCCAGTGGCTCGGCGACCGTGGGTTCGAGATCGGCGTCGTCGACGGCGTGGAGGTGATCGAGTCGGGAGTCGACGGAATCGATGGCGAGGAGGACCTCACGGCGGGCCTGGACGTACTCGGATCCCAGGTCGTCCCCTTGCTCGCTGATCTCGAGTTCGCTCGGAAGTTCGGTGGCGAGCGAGGCGAAAGCGGCGACCGCCGAGACCGTCACGCCCTGGCGTTCGGTCGTCTGTCGGACAAGGTCGAACAGGGCGTCGTCGTCGAGTTCAACGTCTTCGTCCGGGTCGGACTCGAGGGAGAGGAGACAGGGCGAGCAGACGGTGACGAGCGCGCTCTCGTGGACTGGTCCCGTTTCCGGGACGTCACCGACGGGGTACAGCGCCAGCCCGTTGGGGTCCTCGTCGGCACCGGTCTCACAGCGACGACAGACGCGTTCGTCGCGTTCGAACACGGCGTCGGGATCGCCGTGTCGGCTGGAAGTGGTCACGAGCGAGCGAAGACGGGGAACTGACAAAAGTACTCCGGCTACGGTCGCAACTCGTCGTGCTCGAGATCGAGGTCGAACTCCGGTTCCCGATTCGATCGAACGTATCTGAGCGACGGCGACGCCCCCGCCGGAACGGCGTTGTACTCCCGGAGGAAGGAGACGATCCCGCGTCTACCGCCGAAGTCCCCCCGGTATCGCCGGAAGAGCCGCGGGATCGTCGCGACCTCCTCGTCGGGGTCGTACTCGGTGTTTTCCTCCAAGTACCACTCGACGGCGATATCGAGTTCCTCGTCGACGTTTTCCGGGGAGTAGACCGTGATCGGCGGGCAGTTCTCTCCCCCTCGACCGAGCGCGAAGTGGATCCGCGGGTCACACTCCTCGAGTCGAAACTGTCGCTCGAACGACGAGGGGAACGGCTGCGGCAGGTAGCCAAGCCCCCACGGCAGTTTCGAGCGACGGAGGAGTCCGTGTTCGATATCGTTGAGGCTCAGCCAGACGCCGCTGACGGGGACCCGATCGCGGGCGAAGAACTTCCAGCGGTCGATGACACCGCCAGACAGCAGCGAGGACTCCTCTTCGAGCAACAACTGGCCGTAGGCGTTGTAACAGTTGAGCCAGAACGAGAGCTTCTGCTCGCGACCGGCGAGCCCCCGTTCGAGTCGGGGTCGCTCGAGCGTCGCGAGGTGCTCTCGGAGCCAGTCGGTCTCGCCCTCAGTTTTGACCGTATAGAGGAGGTCGCCCGCAAGCGAGAGCGGATCGAGCTGGGTCGACATTCGATGTAGAATTCGCGAACCAGACCCTTGAAGGAGTGTGGCGACTGAATACGACAGTCTCGTCTTCGAACAAATTACGCCCGGTTTTATCGTCCCGAACGTTGTCGGTTCCCGCGTGAACCGCAGCAAGGGCGTTCTCCTCGCAGTCGTCGTGATCTTCGCATATCTCTCCTGGCAACTCGTCGTTCCCTTTCTCCAGTACGTCCTCGGTGCAGTTCTAATCGCGTTCGTCCTCTACCCGCTCCAGGAGCGACTCGAGCGGGTGAGTTCGCCCGGAATCGCGGCGTTCGTCCTCGTCGTCCTCGCGATCGTCGGCTTCATCGTTCCGTTCGTGCTGGTCGCGCTCGTGGTCGCCGACGACGCCGCCGACATGGTCACATCGGTCGATCCACAGGACCTACAGATCGCCGACCTCGAGGAGTGGATCGCGTCGGAAACCGGGATCGAGGTCGACGTGACCGAAACGGTCGCGGACTCCGGCGAGCAGATCGGGTCGATTCTCGTCGATCAGACGACGGCGTGGATCAGCACGATCACGCATACGCTGATCGGATTCGGCCTGACTCTCTTTTTGCTCTACTACCTGCTCAAGGAGGGGGATCGACTGATGGCGTGGATCCGAGATCGAACGCCGCTGCCGTCGGACGTCCAGGAGGACTTCTACGGCGAACTCGACGAGGTGATGTGGGCCGTCCTCGCAGGCCACGTACTGATCGCGATCGTCGAAGGCGCTATCGCGGGCCTGGGGCTGTTCGCGACCGGGATTCCGAACGCCGCGTTCTGGACGTTCGTCATGATCGTCCTCTCGCTCGTGCCGCTGATCGGTGCCTTTCTGGTGTGGGGCCCCGCGGTCCTCTATCTGTTCGCGACCGGCGAACCGCTGTTGGCGATCGCGCTCGCCGTCTACAGCGCGATCGTCGTCGGCGTCGCAGACGACTATCTCCGGCCGATCGTCGTCGACCGGTACGCCGACCTCAGCCCGGCGATCATCATTCTCGGCGTCCTCGGCGGTATCTACGCGTTCGGTATCATGGGGCTGTTCTTCGGCCCCGTCGTCATCGGCGCGCTGATCGCGACGGTCGACGTCGTCGACGAACACTACTGGCGACTCGAGGGTGACGCGGAGGGAACGTAGCGCCAGCTGATACGGGTTCCTGTTCCGATGTTCCGCGCACCCGCTCCGGGTCGCGGGTGCATCGACACTGGCCGACAGGAAACCGTATGACACCGACAGCGCCACGGTGGACTCGCCCGTCGGCGGATAGTAGAACCGAATCCCGTGGCGACCGCGACTCGCCCCGCGATCTCACCGGCAAACAGGTACGACATCCCGTATGACACCACAGATTATAGTACTCGGGATCAAACGATCGGTATGGAGATTCTAGTTCCACTCGACGACTCCGAACCGGCGAGAGAGGCCCTCGAGTTCGCCGCTCGAGAACACCCCGACGCGACGATCGTCGCCGTACACATCATCGATCCTGGAACGATGGCCTACGGCGAAGGCTCGGTCTACGCCTACGACGCGTTGCTCGAGGCCCAGCAAGAACAGGCGGCAAAACTGTTCGAAGAGGCAGCCGACCTCGCCTCGGCCCACGACGTGAGCCTCGAGACGGAGACCACCGTCGGGCGACCGGGTCGGGAAATCGTCGCGTTCGCCGACGAACGCGACGTCGATCGGATCGTGATCGGCAGCCACGGCCGGTCGGGTGCCTCACGCGTCCTGCTCGGTAGCGTCGCCGAACACGTCGCTCGCCGGTCGCCGGTACCGGTGACGATCGTCCGGTGAGACGCGATCCGTCGGTCACGGTCGACGGTGATCTGACCGGGACCGACCGACTGCACGAGACGGGGCGTACGCCGCCCCCGCGAGGAGACCGACGCCGACGGCTGCTAAGGATTAGCAGGGAAAATCATCGTTTTGCTTCAGTTCTCTCAAGAGACTGATAGAGATACGGTGATGAATACAAGGCGCGTATGCAGCACTGTGGCGGTTAGTGGTAGTGAACCACGTAGTGGCTGTGGGAGTTAATTATTGAATACTGTGCTATCTTCCACAATGAACGGGGCTTTTCACCCAAGTAGTCCAGAATTACTAACTGTCGGCATGTCTTTTGTATCCACAAGAAGAACACGATGGACGGGGATTCTAACGCAGATACTACAAGGGGTTTTCAAGCGATTGGTGGTGAGTCGAAGAGTGTCTACGAAGTAATCGTCCGCGAAATGGAGGATGCTGTCTTTTTGATCGATGTTGAGCAGATGGACGATGACTACACGTTCACGTTCCGACGAAACAACGCCTCACACCAAGAGGTGACGGGTCTTTCCGAAGACGAATTACGTGGACAAACACCACGGGAACTGCTTGGCGACGAACAGGGCGCGACCGTCGCAGCGAACTATCGCCGCTGTGCCGAACAGGGGGAGACGATCCAGTATGAAGAGACGCTCGAATTCCCAGCTGGAAGGAGTCACTGGCAGACGAAACTCACCCCGATCACCGATGGCGAGCAAGTAACCCAGATCGTCGGCGTCGCTAGGGACATCACAGAGCAAAAAGAACAACAACAGAAGCTACAACAACTCGACCGTCAGTTCCAAACCGTCCTTGAAACCATGTCTGCGGCGGTATTTCTGAAAGATGCCGACGGCCAGTACCTGCTGATGAATCGGGCGTGCCGGGACCTGTTCAACGTAGACGACGAGGAGATCGCCGGGCTCACGGATGACGATCTCTTCCCGCCAGAGATAGCCGAAAAGGCGAGAAAAGACGACCGGCAGGTTATTGAGAACGGTGAGATGATCGAACTCGAAGAGGAACTCCCAACGGCCACAGGGAACACTGTCCGACTCACTCGAAAATCACCAGTGTATGCCGAAAACGGAGAGATCGTGGGACTTTGTGGCGTCTCGACAGACATCACCGAGCAGAAACAACGGGAACGAGAGATTACTCGTTTTAAAGAACGGTTCGAACTTGCTGTCGAGGGCGCGAACCTCGGGGTCTGGGACTGGGACATGACTACCGACAAGGTCGAGTTCAACGAACAGTGGGCTCGGATGCTCGGACATTCCCTCGACGAGATTGAACCACATCTCGAGGAGTGGGAACAGCGCGTCCATCCCGACGACCTTGATGCCGTCGAGGAGGCGCTGGACGAACATATCGCAGGCGAAACGGATCTGTACGACACGGAACACCGGATGCGGACCGCCGACGGCGACTGGAAGTGGATTCGAGATATCGGAAAAATAGCCGAACGCGACGAAGATGGCGAACCGGTCCGGGCCGTTGGCATCCACCTCGACATCGATGACCGGAAGACATACGAGCGCCAGCTCGCAGAGAAGCGGGAGATGTTCACGCAAGGTCCTGCGGTCGTCTTCAAGTGGCGGGAAGCAGAGGGCTGGCCGGTCGAACACGTGTCCGAGAACGTCGAAGAGGTACTGGGCTACACGGCAGACGAATTACAATCAGGTGCGGTGCAGTTTTCCGAGATCATTCACGAGGAGGACCGCGAGCGCGTGATGCAGGAGATCGCCGACAACAGCACCGAGGGAACCGAACAGTTCAGCCACGAACCCTACCGGATCGTCACCCCCGACGGGGCCGTGCGATGGGTGCTCGATCACACCCGGAACATCTGGAAGGATGGCGAGATAATCAATCGTCTGGGCTATCTCGTCGACATTACGGAGCACCGGCAGAACGAGATCTATCTCCAGAACGCACAGAAGGTCGCCGATATCGGGTGGTGGCGAAAGGAGATCCCGTCCGACGAAATCTACTGGTCCGAGCACGTCTACGACATGTGGGAAGCTGACGGTGAAATCGGCTATCTCGACCACGAGCGGTTCCTCGATTTCATCCACCCCGAGGACACAGACCGGGTTGACCAAGCTTGGCAGGCCGCACTCGACGGTGAACCGTACGACATCGAACACCGGATTGTGACCGGTGACGGCGAGGTCAAATGGATGCGGGAGGTCGCTGAATTCACACGCGATGAGACCGATGACCCGATTGAGGCAGTCGGCATCGTTCAGGACATCACCGAACGAAAAGAGCGTGAACGTGAACTCGAATACTACGAACGGGTAATTAACACGTTCGGTGATATAGCGACTGTGATTGATTCCGAGGGAGAGATCACGTATGTAAGCCCCTCAGTGGAACGAGTGCTCGGATACGACCCCGAAGACCTCGTCGGCCAGAATGGATTCGAATATCAGCCATCGGAGACTGTAAAGGCCGTCGAGGAAGCAATCGAATACGTCATTGAGTATCCCGACGAGTCCCAAACTGTCCAGACCAAGTTCCGCCGGGCGGATGGCTCATGGTGCTGGATCGAGGCAACAATACAAAACCAGCTTGAGGACGACCTCATCGAAGGGCTACTCGTGAACAGCCGCGACATTACCGAACGCAAAGAATACGAACAAACTCTGGAAGAACAGCGTGACAATCTGGAGATACTCAACCAGATTGTCCGTCACGATGTCCGTAACCAACTCCAGCTCGTGCTCGCGTACGGCGACATGCTCGAAGACTACGTCGAAGACGACGGTGAGGAGTATCTTCGACATGTTCTCAAGGCCGGTCGTGAAGCTGTCGGAATCACCCAAACCGCTGGCGAAATCACCGAGGCAATGCTCAGCTCGGAGACCGATCCGACTCCGGTGAATCTCCGCCCGGTTCTCGAAGCCCAGATCGAGCACGTGCGAGAGAACCACGAACGTGCCGTTGTCTCCACAGAAGGATCACTCCCGGATGTAGCGGTGCTGGCTGACGATATGCTAGAGTCGGTGTTCCGGAATTTGCTGAACAACGCTATCGTTCACAACGACAAGGAGCTTCCCGAAGTCACCGTTTCGGCGACGACTCACGAGGAGGTGATTCGGGTTCGTATAGCAGACAACGGGCCGGGGATTCCTGACCAGCAGAAAGACCAAATCTTCAACCAAGGTGAGAAGGGCCTCGACAGTGAGGGGACTGGAATCGGGCTGTACCTTGTCCAGACACTCGTTGACCGCTACGGAGGGGCTGTCTGGGTTGAGGACAACGATCCCGAAGGCAGCGTGTTCATCGTTGAACTACGCCGTGAACAGTAGGCGTAATACTTATTAGATATCTAGCAATTGGCGATCAGAATGTTCGTTCTTCTACTGCTGCATACACGCTCTATATTCATCACGCCGGGGAAAACGTATCAGTGGCCTGCCACACCGAAACGTACGAGACTCGACGCTACCCACCTATGAATTTTCCGCTCGAGTAGCGGGAAATATAAGTCAGCACAGGTACGGGTTGACCGTATGTCAGTCCCCGATGCCGCGTCGACGGCCGAGGCAGTCGTCGACGAGGTTCTCTCCGCCGTCGTCGCCGACCGGACCGTCCTCGAGGAGATCACTGCCGGGGTGCTCGCCCGCGGGCACGTGTTACTCGAGGACGTCCCCGGCACCGGGAAGACGCTTACGGCCCGGTCGTTCGCGACCGCACTCGGCCTCGAGTTCTCCCGAATTCAGTTCACGCCGGATCTGATGCCCTCCGACGTCACCGGATCCTACGTCTTCGAGGAGGACACCGGCGAGTTCCGCTTTACTCCCGGCCCGGTGTTCGCGAACGTCGTGCTCGCAGACGAGATCAACCGCGCCCCGCCGAAGACCCAGTCCGCCCTGCTCGAGGCGATGGAGGAAGGACAGGTGACCGTCGACGGGGAGACACACGACCTTCCCGATCCGTTCGTCGTGATCGCGACGCAGAACCCCGTCGAACAGGAGGGGACGTTCGAACTGCCCGAAGCCCAGCGCGACCGGTTCATGATCAAGACCTCGCTTGGCTACCCCGACGCCGACGGCACGCGCGAGTTGATCGACCGCCGGGCCGACCGCGACCGGCCCGACCCCACGGTCGAACCGGTCGTCGGCCGCGAGGACGTCCGCGAGTTACAGGCCGTCCCCGAGTCGGTCACCGTCGAGGGCCAGATCCGCGATTACCTGGGCGAACTCTGTCGAGCCACCCGCGAGGACGGCCGCGTCGACGTCGGTGTCTCCCCGCGGGGCGTCCAGCGGTTGTTCGAGGTAAGTCGCGCACGTGCCGTCCTCGACGGCCGGGAGTACGTCGTCCCCGACGACGTCAGACGCATCGCGAAGCCGGCGCTCGCCCACCGACTCGTGTTGAACCCGGAAACGAGCGTCCACGGAACGTCCCGGCGGGCGGTCGTCGACGCCGTCCTCGAGACCGTCGAGGTGCCGGCGATGGAGCCACCCGAGGGGTCGGCGTCGCCGCCCCAGTAGGTCCCGTCGACCCGTTTTACTGTGTATTCACCACTCTCGACCCGTTCTCATCGCCACAGCACCCACGCGCCGACCCCGACTGCGGCGAGTCCGGCGAAGACGCCGATCGTCGCGGGAACCGACAGCGTCGGCGCGAGCACCGTCGCGATCCAGAGTCCGGCCACGCCGACGGGAACCGCGACGACGCCGAGCGCGCCGCTCCAGGCGATTCGGACGAGTTGGGGGCGACGATCGACGCCCGTCGATCCGATCTCGAGGGCGATCGTTCGCCCGTACCGGCCGACGTCGTAGACGAAACACGCCGCGGTGAGCGCGAGGAGAGCAGCGACGCCGACGAGGAACGCGGTGGCCTCGGCGGTCGCCGCGACAACGACAGCGCCGAGGACGAGCGAACCGGCGAGCAACGCCGTCGGCCCGACGGGCCCGTCGGCGCGTACCACTTCGCCGTACCACGGGGCGACGATCAGCGTCGCACCGAGGACGAGCGCCGTCACGCCGTACAGCGCGGTGAGTTCGGTCGCCGTGACGACGGTCTCTCCGACCGCGAGGGCAACCAGAAACGGGGTGACGGTGCCGACACCGGTTCCGGCGAGGATCGCGACGGTCGCGTCACTCCGGGCCGACGCCTGGGACCAGGCGCGACGGACGACGAACCCGAGACACGCCACCCCAGCGCCGACGACCGTCACGAGGAGACACAGCGCGCGAACGAGGGAACTGCCCACGAGGACCTCGAGGAGAAGCGAGGCGAGCGGTGTGAGAGCGGTGAGCATCGCCACCACGAGCACCGCGGCCACTGTGACGGCCGTCGCGATGGCGATGGATGCGACGAACGACCGCCGGACCGTGACGTAGCGCTCGCGGCGCTGCGGGACGGTACACATCGCCGGCGGGACGGCGATCACCGCGAGCGCGGCCGCGAGGCCGGCGAGGAGAATCGAACTGACGAGTCCCGTGACGGTCGGCTCGGCGACCCACAGCGCGCTCGAGAGCGCGGTGCCGACGCCGCCCGCGAGTTCGACGCCGAGTGCGACGGGGACCAGCCCGGCCGTGAGAGCCCCCGTTACGAACGCGGCCAGCCCGGCCCGTCTCCGCGCGGACGGCTCGGGCGGCCCGGCGAGTGCGCCACAGAGGCCGATGCCGATCACGACGCCGACGGCCATCGTCCCGATCGCGATCGGGTCGCCGACGGCTCCAGCCGTCGCGACGGTTCCGAGAACGACCACCGCCACCAGCGCCGAGCGGACGACGACGTGACGGTGAGACCGGCCGAATCCGAGGAGCGTCGCGGCGAGAACGCCGCCGGCGAGCGTCCCCACCGCGGTCGTCGGCTCGACCAGCGACAGCGCGACCGTGCCGACCACCGCCGCGAGCGCGACCGCACCGGCCGTCTCCGTCGGCAACCGCTCGCTCGGCGGCGTCATCTGACGCCCGCCTCCCCGACCGCGTCCGACAGCACCAGTCCGAACGAGCGCTCGAGGTCCCAGTCGACGACCCGGGCACCGGTCGCACGCGCCCGAGCCAACCGGGTTCGACGGTCGAGCCCCTCGAGTCGCGTCTCGAGGGCGTCCGGGCCCGCCGTCACGTCCGGCGAGACGACGCGGACGGCGTAGCCGTGGGTCCGGAGTCGTTCGAGGAGTTCCACCGGCTCGTCGTCGACGAACGAGGAGAACAGGTAGACCTGCGCCTCGCCGGGGAGCGTCCGGGGGACCTCGTCGACGGGATCGCCGTAGGCGGTTCGCGTCCCCTCCTCGCCGGTGAACTCGGCCCGACGTGCGGCCTCGAGCAGGTCGCGGATCCGGCGACGCGTGGTGGTGTCGCCGTCGGGTGGCACCGTCGTGATCCGCCGGTCGGCGATGCCGACGACGCCCGTCGGGTGACCCTCGTCCAGGAGCGTGTCGGCCGTCCGTCGGGCCGCCTCCGCGGAGAGTTCGGCGGCCGGCGGGCGCTCGGTGGTCGCGGCGCGAAACTGACTCGAGCGGACGTCGACGACGCAGACGATCCGCGTGGCGCGTTCGGCCCGGTACTCGACGGTCGCGAGTTCCCGCGTCCCGGCGTACCGACGCCAGTCGATCGAGCCGACCGGGTCGCCGGGCTCGTACTCCCGGACGGAGTAGAACTCGACGCCGCTTCCCCCCTCGTCGGTCGGTACCTCGCCCGCGTAGTCGTTCGTTCCCTCGCCGAGCGGGACGGTCTCGGCCGTGGGAAGACACCGAATCTCGTCGTCGCCGCCGACGCCGTCGCTCCAGGTCTCCGCGACCGTTCCCGTCACGTTTCGCGCCCGAACCGTGAGGTCCCCGAACGTGTGTTCGCCGCGGTGAACCGCGAGTTCGTACTCGAGGACGGCCTCGTCACCGGGCTCGAGCGTCTCACAGCGCCGGGAGGTTCCGGAGACGACGGAGAGCGCGTCGGGGACGTCGTCGACGACCCGGAGGTCGACGATCGTCTCGGCGCCGGTGTTTCGGACGGTCGTCCGCACGGCAACGGTGTCGCCGGGATCTGCCGAGACGAACCCGGCGTCGGCGCCGTCCTCACGGACCCGCGGCTCGTCCGCTGCGTCGCCAGATCGCCGGGTGACGGTTCGCCGGCTGCTGATCCGGACGTCGGGCGGAGTCCCGAAGCCGGCGGAGACGCCGTACCACAGCGGAATCGTCGCGCCGACGACGAGGATCGGGCTGGCGACGGCGACCCCGAGCCCGGCCAGCAACAGCGACGCGACGAACGCCCACTCGCCGTCGTCGACGCGCTCGAGCCGGCGGTCTGTCACCGTGACACCTCCGCGGCCGACGGCGGGGTCGTTTCAGGCGAGCCGTCTGACGGTTCGCGCGATCGGCGATCCTCGGACGGTTCGCGCGAACGACGATCCTCCGCTGACGGCGCCGTGTCGAACCGCTCGATCGCCTCGATCGCCTCGAGCGTCCGTCGAATCCGACGGTCGTAGGCCCCGCCCGGATCGACGGCTGCCCGAAGCCGTTCGCCCACCGGCTGGGGGACGTCGTCTGCGAGGAACGCAGCCGCGACCGGGTCGTCGGTCCAGCGTCCGGTTCGGAGGGCGTCGCCGGCTGCCTCGGTAGTGAGGCCGCGTCTCGTCTGCACCGTGCGTAACGCGCTCTCGGCGAGGCGGTTGCGGATCTCCGCCGCCGACTCGTTGTGCTGACACCGGTACCAGCCGTTCGCGGCGTGGTCGAGCGTCCACTTGGTCTCCCGGCCGACCCGAGCCGACGTCCGGGTGATTCCTTCCTCCGGCGGTTCGCCGTCGACGAGCGGCGACACGTCTTCGCTGCCATCTACGACCACTGGACGGAGCGCGAGAAGCGCGAGAACGACGCCGAAGACGGGGAGCAGCGTCGCGAGCAGGTAGAGTGACCCGATCAGAAACTGACCGAACGACGGCACGAAACCGCCGAGGACGACCGAGGCGACCGCCAGGACGGCGCCGGCGGCGACCACCACGACCGCGAGGCGCTCGGACTCCGCCTCGACGACGCGCGCGAGGACCGCCCACCACGACTCCTCGATTTCGCGGCGTCGTCGACTCATTCATCTCCCTCCTCGTCCGGTTCGTGTGCGAGCAGTTCCGTCGCCGTCGCCCGTGCGTCGGCGACCCGTTCCGGGGAGGGGTCTCGACCGCCGTACTCGACGTCGCGGACGATCGAGACGAGCCTGCGGACGCTCGAGGGCGGGAAGCCGGCGCTGAGGGCCTCACGAGCGGCCTGTCCGGGCGTCCGCGTCTCGCGGTTCTCGACGCCGACGCGGTCGAGGACGGCGTGCCAGGTCGCGCGGATCTCGGCACGGGGTCCTCGCGGCCCGAACGGTTCGTCGGCCAGCGTGGGGCCGGTATCGTCGTCCGCCACGCCGGGTTCGTCGTCGCCGAATCCGAGCGTATCGCTCACCATCGACCGGATACCCCGGCGCGACCCGGAACTCGACGACCGGGTGACCGAGCCGAGCGACGGACGCGAGTAGCTCGGGAACGAAAACGAGGGTAGCGACGGCCACCCGAGCGACGGCCCGCCCCCGAACTCGAACGACGGGAGCGAGTACCGCGGGAGCGAAACGCTCGGGAGCCGAACCCCGGCGATCCAATCGGAGAACGCGGCGAGTGCGTCCGCGAGCGCGACCAGCAGACTGGTTCGTCCGTGCCAGCGACTGCGCTCTGCGGTCGCGACCAACCGGAGGTAGGTCACCGCCGCGCCGATAACGAGTCCGGGGACCAGGACGACGACGGCCGTCAGCCGGAGGTAGAGGTTGCCGACGGTCGTCGTCGCGGTTTCGGCACCGACCTCGGCCGTCACGGTCGCCTCGTCCGCGACGGGCAACCACACCCACGCGCGCCCGTCGTCACCGGTCGTCGTCTCCTCGTCGCCGACCGACACCGTCGCTCCGTCGATCCCGTCGCCGTCGGCCGACACCAGAACGACCGCGGGGGATCCCGGGAACAGGAGCGGGTGGGCGAACTCGACGTCCGGTTCTTGAACGTCGATCGTCCGGTCGCCCTCGACCGCACCGCGTTCGACGGAGACGTCCGCCGGGCCGGCCGTCTCGGGCAACGCCACGGTCGCTTTCCCCGCCTCGTCGGTCGTCGCGACCGGGTCGCCCTCGAGCGAGACCGTCGCATCCGAAACCGGGGTCGAGCCGACCGCAGCCGCGACCTCGAGGTCGGTGCCAGGCGCCGCCCCGTCGCCGGGTTCGATCGCCGCGTCGGTCGGGACGTCGAACGTCCGCGATTGGCCCGAGTCGACGATCGTGACGTTCATCTCCTCCTCGTAGGGAACGGTGATCTCCGCCCGGCCGAACGGACCCGTCGACGCGACTTCCTCGCCGTTGACCGCGATGGCACTCGAGGACGTCGTGCTCCGCTCCGTCTCGACTCGAACCTCGTTTCCTGGCTCGATCGCGCCGCTGACCTCGAATCCGGGCGGGGCCGGCTCGGAGTCGGCTGTCTCGCCCGAGTCGTCAGTCGCGTCCTCCGCGTCGTCCGACGAATCGGGTTCCGTCACCTCCTCGACGGGGTCCGTCGGGTTGGCGACCGACTCCCAGTCGCCGGGAGCGGAGTCACCCTGTGGCGCACCCGGCGCGTCGAGACGCGGATCCGCGGCGGGGAGGGCGCTTGCGACCGCGAGCAAACAGACGACACAGCCGAGGACCAACAGGATTCGGCGCCGTCCGCTCACGGCGTTCCCCCCAGTTCCTGCTCGGCGGCGATTCCCTGTAATCGTTCCAGCCTGCGCTCGAGTGGCGGGTGCGTCCCGACCGCGTCGGTATCGGTCGGGTTCGACGGCGTTGCCCCTGCGAGCCAGGCCGAAACCCGCTCACGGCGGGCTGGCTCGTCGTCGGGGCGATCGATCGTCGGAATCGCGTCGGTTTCGTCTCCGGCGACGAGATCTGATGGGACGACACAGAGCGCACGGGTTTTCGCGGTTCGGAGGTCCGTCCCCGGCGAGGGGGAGGCGTCGGCCAGCGAGAGGAGCGCGGTCGCGAGCGCCATCGGGTTTCCGGTGATCCGGGCTGCTGCCGCGTCGGCCGCGAACTCGCGGGTGTGTGAGAGCGTCCGGGTCGTCCGGTCGGCGACCGCGGGGAACGCCCACAGAAGCGGCGAGACGAAGACGTACGTCAGCGCGACCAGCGGGAGAAACCACAGGAGGGCCATCCGTCCGCGCGTCGAGAGTTCGTCCGGATCGGAAAGCGCCCGGCGAACGAGTTGGGTCGCGTGGTAGGCCCGGTCGGCGACCTCGAGAAACAGCGTCGCGATCGTCATCAGCGTGACGTCGCGGTTGGCGACGTGGGCGATCTCGTGGGCGAGGACGGCCTCGAGTTCGGCGGCGTCGAGGCGATCGATCAGCCCCGTCGTGACCACGATCGTCGCGTCGGTGAGCCGGCCAACGGTGTAACAGCTCGCACGCTCGTCCTCGACGACGCGCACGTCGGGGTTCGGAACGTCGGCCGTCATCGCGAGTCGGCGGACGATCCGGGCGACGCCGTGGTCCGTGTCGCCGGCGGAACCGGTCGTTCCGGAGAGAACCCGACGGTAGCCGTAGGAGAGCTGTGCCACGAGGAAGGCAGCGACGAGCGCGAGATAGAGTCCCGGAGAAACCGGCGACTGCAAGAGGGAGATGCCGACTTCGCCGTGCTGGAGGAACGTAACCGTCCCGCCGACGACCGCCGGCAACAGGACGCCGTACGCCCACAGGAGGACGAAGACGAACAGGGCGTTGACGGCGACGAACACGCCGAGGACGGCGCAGATTCGCAACCTGAGAGTCATGGAGGGCGTCGAGTTCGCATTTCGAGTCAGCGATCAAAAATGTTCTGTGAGCAGTCCGGTCGAGAACGACCGCGAGCGCCAGTTGCGACCTCGAGCGACCAGTCGTGACGAACACTCGAGTTCCGATCGGATCGTCAGTGTGACCGACGGGTCGCCGTCGTACCGGAACAGCAGACAGGCTCATCGCGGTCCGTCTCACACCGATTCCGAGAGTGGGCGTGATCCGTCGGGCTTTTGGCTGCTCGCGCCCGACGATGGTGTAACACGGATGGCCCGGTATCACATCGAAACGTACGGCTGTACGTCGAATCGCGGGGAGAGCCGCGAGATCGAGCGGCGGCTTCGCGATGCGGGCCACTACCGGGTCGACGGTCTCGACGAGGCCGACGTCGCCATCCTCAACACCTGCACGGTCGTCGAGAAGACCGAACGGAACATGTTGCGGCGGGCCGAGGAGTTAGCCGACGAGACCGCGGACCTCTACATCACCGGCTGTATGGCCCTCGCCCAGGGCGAGGAGTTTCGCGAGGCCGAGATCGACGGCGACGTCCTCCACTGGGACGAGGTCCCCCAGGCGGTCACCAACGGCGAGTGTCCGACGACGACCCCAGACGCCGATCCCGTCCTGGACGGCGTCGTCGGCATCCTCCCCATCGCCCGCGGCTGTATGTCCGACTGTTCGTACTGTATCACGAAGCACGCGACGGGTAAGATCGACTCGCCGCCGATCGAGGAGAACGTTCGCAAGGCCGAGGCGCTGGTCCACGCCGGCGCGAAGGAGATCCGCATCACGGGACAGGACACCGGCGTCTACGGCTGGGACGAGGGTGAACGAAAGCTCCATGAACTGCTCGAGGAAATCTGCGCGATCGACGGCGACTTTCGCGTCCGCGTGGGGATGGCCAACCCGAAGGGCGTCCACGGCATCCGCGAGGAGTTAGCAGAGGTCTTCGCCGCAAACGAGAAACTGTACGACTTCTTGCACGCGCCCGTCCAGTCGGGCTCCGACGACGTCCTGGGTGATATGCGCCGCCAGCACCAGGTCGCCGAGTATCTCGAGGTGATCGAGACGTTCGACGAGGCACTCGAGTACTGGACGCTCTCGACGGACTTCATCGTCGGCTTTCCGACTGAGACCGACCACGACCACGCCCAGTCGATGGCCTTGCTCCGCGAGACTCGCCCGGAGAAGGTCAACGTCACCCGCTTCTCGAAGCGCCCCGGCACGGACGCCGCGAAGATGAAAGGCCTCGGCGGGACGATCAAGAAGGAGCGTTCGACGGAGATGAGCGCCGCGAAACGCGAGATCGTCGGCGAGGCCTACGAGGCGATGGTCGGCGAGACCCGCGAGGACTGTCTCGTCGTCGAGGAGGGGACCGCCGACTCCGTGAAGTGTCGGGACTCGGCGTACCGACAGATCATCGTCCAGAACGCGAGTGAGCACGGACTCGAGCCCGGCGACTTCGTCGACCTCGAGGTGACGGCCCACGAGACGATGTACGCCTTCGGCGAGCCCGTTTAGGAGTTCTCTGTGATTTCCTCGAGGACGACGGCCGAGTCTTCGTCCGGAACGGTCGCGCCCTCCTGGGCAGCGAACGCCTCGTGGAGCCTGTCGTAGGTGTCCTCGAGTGCCTCGACGATCACCGACGTCTCGCCGATGACGGGCATGAAGTTGGTGTCGCCGTGCCACCGGGGAACCACGTGCGTGTGGAGGTGGTCCCCGATGGAGCCGCCGGCCGCGCCCGAACCCAGGTTCAACCCAGCGTTGAACCCGTCGGGCTCGAGGGCGACCTCGAGGGCCTCGAACGTCCGCTGTTTGAGGCGAGCGTGATCGAGTAGTTGTTCGTCGCTCAACTCGGCGTAGTCGCCGGTGTGTTCGCGGGGGATGACCATCACGTGGCCGGGGTTGTACGGGTAGTTGTTCAGGAGCACGAACGAGTGCTCGCTTCGGGCGACGAGCAGGTTCTCCCGGTCGTCGTCGCGTTCGGGCAATTCACAGAAGACACAGCTTTCGACGTCGGCGTTTTTCTCCTCGCGTCTGATCCACTCGATGCGCCACGGGGCGAACACCTGGTCCATACCCGATACCACTCGAGCGTCGCCAAAAGACGTTCGGCGCACACCGACCCAGAGCCGCCGCCGGTGTGGCTATCAAACATGTCGGGTGGTAACGCACCCGCGCCTCGTTACCAGAATTGAAAATGGGGCGTTAGCGGACAGGATAAACGGTGTCGAACCGTTTTGGGAAGCGATAGCTGGCGAAATCCGCCATCTCGCGTCCCGACTCACGTTTCGATATGAAGCGTGGGTTTAAGACAATACTATCGGAACTAACCCGTCAATGGCAACGACAGACGACTCATTCAACGGGATGACCGAACACTGTGACCACTGCGATCTGGAAACACTCCACGAAGTCTCGGTGCAGATTCGGACCGAGAGTATGAAAGAGGAGAACTCACAGTTCTCCCGCGAACCCTACCGCGTGAGCGAGTGCCAGCAGTGCGGTCACCGGACGAGCCAGCGGATGAACAACGCCTGATCGGAAGACGAGCCCCCAAGACTACGCGAGGTCACAGCGGTCACCCGTTTTCTGCGGCCGACGCTCTCCTTCGGCGTTCGACGGCGATACCGTCGAGTCAGCGGCTGGCGAGCACCCAGCGAAGTCTCGAGTCGAATTAACGAGTGGTCACTTCACAGCCGTTCTCGGTGACGATGAGCGTGTGCTCTTTCTGGCTGACGAGATAGCCGTCGTCCTCTTTGAGAACGGGGTAGCCGTGGACATTGTCGTTTCGCTTCAGCCGTCGAAGCGCCATCTCCGCGCGATCCGTCTCGAGCCACCGGGTCGCAAACGGGAGCGTTCGGAACTCTTCGGTGATCTGTGACAGTGCCTCGCGAGCCTGGCGATTCCGGACGTTGCCCTCCCGCTCGAGCGAGAAGATCTCCTCGCTTGCACCCTCCGAGACTTTGCCGCCGCCGTCGGTCGCGAACGGTTCGATCGCGACGACGTCGCCGACCTCGAGGGTCGTCCCCTGGGAGACTGCCCGGTTGGGAATGTTGGGGCTGGTGTGTTGTTCCCAGTGGCCAAGGCCGTGACCAGTGAGGTTGACGACGGGGTTGAAGCCGTAGCCGTCGATGACGTCCTCGATCTCCGCGCCGATCTCGCCGGTCTCGATGCCCGGCTCGATTACGTCGATCGCGGCCTCGAGTGCTTGTTCGGATGCTTCCGCCAGTTCCGGATTCCCGGAGAGGTCGACCGTAATCGCCGTGTCGGCGAGCCAGCCGTCGATGTGAACCCCGATGTCCAGGTTGATCATCTCCTCGCCGAACGTCGACTCGTCGTCGATCGAAGGCGTCGCGTGGGCGGCCTCCTCGTCGATCGAGATATTGACCGGGAATGCGGGTTTCCCGCCGAGTTCGCGGATGCGGTCCTCGGCGTATTCGGCGACCTCGAGGTGGCTTGCACCGACCTCGACGCGCTCGGCTGTCTCTTCGCGCACCTGGGCGAGGATCTCGCCCGCCTCGCGGTGTTTCTCGTATTGCACGGACTCTAAGTCCACCTCGGATTCGGCCATGCACCGGGGTTAGATCGGTCGACAAAAAGAGGTTCCGCTCCCGCATGTCGAACGACTGGCGTGCGAAACCGAACTCACAGGACCGAGGTCATCCGTCACCGGACTCGAGGAGAATCGAACGATCGGTCGTTCGTCGTCAGTCTCGGTCGGCGTCGGTCCACTCGCAGTCGAGACAGGTGTCGACCCCCTGTACGTTCGATACGATCGCCTCACAGCGAGGACACCGCGTGGCGGCGTGATACCGTGGTTTCAGCATACTCGCAACCACGAAGTCGACAATTATAAAGATAGGGTAACGACGATCGTCGAATTTTACTCAGGTCGACCGGGTTGCTCGAGCGGTCTGCATCGCCTGGCTGTTGAACGCCAATCCCGCGTTCCCACGGGCGTCGAGGACGATCACGCCGGCGGTCGAGCCGGTTAGCTCCGCGAACTCCTCGATCGCGAGGTCGGCCGCTGCCTGTGCCTCGAGACCGCCTTCGGCGTGGCTGGCGACGCGACGAGAGAGGGTGACGCGGGCGATGTCCTCGCCGGCGCCGGTCGCGCTGACGGCAGCGGCCGGCGAACAGTAGAAGCCACAGCCGACCTGCGGGACGTCGCCGACGCGTCCGGCGAGTGCAAGCCAGCGCCCGCCGGTCGACGTCGCGGCGGCCAGTCCGTCGCCATCGAGGGCGACTGCGCCGACCGTGTCGTGATCGAGGTCGCCCGCTCGACCGTCGTTTCGACGACCGTCGGGATCGGCGCGTCCGTACCGGTCGCGAATCCACTCGAGTTCGTCTCCGGGTGCGCCGTCGTTCGCCGGACACTCGAGGTCCCCCCACCGATCGCGTGTCCGGTCCGACCAGAGGTCGACGCCGGTCTCGATCCCGTATCGATCGGCGAGCGCGACCGCGTGCTCGCCCGAGACGAACCCGTGGGGCGTCTCTTCCATGACCACCCGCGCGACGGCGAGTGCGTGCTCGACGTTCGGCATCGAACACACCGCACCGACGGCCCGGTCGTCGGTCATGATCCCCGCGTCGGTGCGGATCTCTCCATCGCTCTGGACCGCGCTCCCGACGCCGGCATTGAACCGCGGCGACGACTCGAGGATCGACACGGCCGCCTCGACCGCGTCGACCGGATCCGAGCGCTCGGAACCGGCGTCGGCCGCTCGCTCGAGCACCGCCTGTCTCGGTTCGGGTTCGTTCGGCACGCCGCCGGCACCGCCGTGAACCAGCACCTGCATGAACGCCCATCCGCCCGAGAGTTCCATAATGGTTGTCGTGACGGAAACGGTTCGGGCGACTGTCGTCGCGAGACCGACGGCGAAACCTGTACACTTACGACGACGGGTTGTGAATCGTTGTCGACGATGGCACCAGTCGCGATGCTCGTCGGCTTCTGTGTCGTGATGA
This sequence comes from Natrialba sp. INN-245, assembly GCF_009807105.1. NCBI lineage: Archaea > Methanobacteriati > Methanobacteriota > Halobacteria > Halobacteriales > Natrialbaceae > Natrialba > Natrialba sp. INN-245. The sequence goes on from NZ_WUBV01000063.1 coordinate 108,511, forward strand.
CGGTGATCGCAGTCGTCCGGCTGGTGATCGACGACGATCGAGACCTCGTCGACGTCGGAACGACGTCGATCGTCGTTGCGATCACGGCGCTCGCGTCCTGGTGGGTCGCCCTCGAGGAGGGGTGGCTAATGCCCATCGAACGAACGGCGTTGCTCGCGGCCACAATCGCTTTCGGCGGGATCGGTGTCGTGCTCGTCGTCCGGTACTGGAACCGGACGGACGTCACGGCGAACACCGACAGAATTCCAGCGCGGGACACGGCGAGCACGGCTGAAAACGGATCGAACGGGGCGACCGAAACCGATCGGCCGGACTCGCCGTACCAGCCATCCACCGATCGTCCGTCGGCCGATCGCCCCGCCTCGGACCGAAGCGCCACGGACCGTAGCAACGACGACCGCTCGAGCGAACGGTGAGCGAGATCAGCGGACTGTGCGATCGGTCGTGACTATCTTCGTCGTGGGTCGCACGAACTCTCGGTTCCGTCGTCGATCCGAACCCTGTTTCCGTCGCCGGCCACACGAACCCCCGCGCCGGATTTATACCCGACTCGTCCTTACACTCCCCCGTGAGCACGCGAACCAGTGCGCTCGATGCAGTCGTCTTCGGAGTCGACGTCCAGAGCGGTGACGTGCGCGGCGACGCCCCCTCCTACGCGCTGGTCGAGTACGACGGCGAGGAGGTCGATCGCGACGTCGTCTCCCACCGGAAACTCCGGCGACTGATCGACGACGAGGAGCCGGCGATCGTCGCGACGGATAACATGTACGAGCTGGCCGCGGACAAAGACCAGCTCGTCCACTTTCTGGGCACGCTCCCGACGGGAACGAAACTCGTCCAGGTGACCGGCGACGAACAGCCGGAACCGCTCTCCCGCGTCGCCAAACGCCACGGTATCCCCTACGGCAAGGAGCCGATGAAAGAGGCCGAGGCAGCCGCCAGACTCGCCGCCCACAACGTCGGCTACGAAGTCTCTGCCTTTACCGACACCACGGAGGTCAAAGTCTCGAGGGGCCGCTCGACCGGCAGCGGCGGCTGGAGCGAGGACCGCTACACCCGCCGGATTCACGGCTCGGTCAAACGCCGATCCCGCGAGGTCGAGTCCGACCTCGAGGACGCCAACCTCGAGTACGAGAAGGAGGTTCGGGAGTCTTACGGCGGCTACGCCAACGCCATCTTCACTGTCGAGGGGAAACCGAGCGAGATCCCCGTCTCGCGGAACCGGTCGGGTGACGTTCGCGTCGAGATCGAACGGGAACGCCGGGACGGCATCGAGTTTCGCCCGCTCGCCAAGCGACGGGATCACGTCATCGTCGGCATCGACCCCGGGACGACGACCGCCGTCGCCATCGTCGGCCTCGAGGGGGAGGTGTTAGACGTCTGGAGTTCCCGAACCAGCGACACCGCCGAGGTGATCGAGTGGATCGTCGAGCGCGGTCGGCCGATCGTCGTCGCGGCGGACGTGACGCCGATACCCGAGACGGTCGAGAAGTTCCGCCGGAGCTTCGACGCCGCGGGCTGGACGCCCGAGACGGACCTCCCGATCGACGAGAAACAACACCGGACCCGCGAACATCCATACGACGACGACCATCAGCGTGACGCGATGGCCGCCGCGCTGTACGCCTTCGACGACCACGAGGACCAGTTCGAGCGAATCGCCCGAAAGCTCCCGCCAGGGGTCGACCGCGACGAAGTCACCGCCCGCGTCGTCGCCGGCGAAGAGAGCGTCGAGGCAGTTCTCACGGATCTCGAGGACGACGACGAGGCCGACGAGGAGTCCACCGAACACGAGCCCCGAGAGCTCACCGAGGAAGAAAAACGGATCAAGGACCTAGAGCGACAGGTCGACCGCCTCCAGTCACACGTCGGCACGCTCGAGGACCGCCTCGAGGAACGCGACGACCGGATCGAGGACCTCGAGGCGGAACTCACCGTCTCCAAACGCGAGGAGCGAAAGAAGGTCAGAAAGGACCGCGAGGTGAGCCGCCTCGAGCGCAAGGCGAACCGACTCGAGCGCGAACGCGACGAGGCCCGCGAAGAGATCGAAGCGCTCGAGGATAAAGTCGAACGGATGAAAGCGCTCTGGAAGCTCGATCACTCGAACTTCAGCGACGTCTCCGCCGAAAAAGAGGGGCTCGTCCCGGTGAAAGTTGTCGAGAAGTTTACGAAAGGTGCGATTCGCGAGGCCGACAACCAGTACGGCATCGCGGCCGGCGACGTCGTCTACCTGCGAGACGCCAGCGGCGCGGGCCGGTCGACCGCCGACCTGCTCGCGGAGTTCGACCCTCGCGTCGTTCTGAAAGAGGGCGGACTCTCGGAGGTCGCCGACGAAATTCTGTTCGAAGCCGAGATTCCGGTCGGGCCGGCGGGCGACGTCGCGATGCAGGAAGTCGACGAACTCGCCGTGGCTCGAGAAGAAGACGTCGACGCCGTCATCGACGACTGGCACGAACTCGCTCGAGAGCGCGAACTCGACCGGAAGGCGGCGATGGTCGACCAGCTCATCAGCGAGCACCGCGCCGGCGACAACGAGGTGTAGCGACTATCGATCGTTCGACCGCCGTTACTCGACCGACTCCACCGGCGAGAGTACCCGCGGCACCTCCTCGAGTTTGACCTCCTCGGTCAGATCCTCGGGTTCGTCGACGGGGCCGTTGACGAACAGTGCGTGGCCGATGAACGCGAGCGCGACGCCCCCGAAGACGGCGACGGCGAACTCGAGCGCGAGCGGGGTCGCGTAGCCGACGACGCCTCCAGTGGCGAGACTCCCGGCGATACAGACCAACACGAGATCGTAGTAGTGAAGCGTATAGTCCATACGAAACGTAGACGGCGAGGCGACAAAGTGGTTGGGCCTCGGATCGTTGGGTTCCGATTTGATTGGTGCCCGTCGACGTCAGAACATCCCGAAGCTCTGGAGCATCCCCGTGATCAGCGACTTCACGATCAGCCCCATGCCGGCGAGTATCAACGCCAGTCCCGCGGCGATGACGAGATCGACGTACGCGACGAGTCCGATTCCGGCCAGCAGGACCACGATCCCCACGATTCCGAGCGGCCCCAGATTACCGAGCATATCCGACGACTCGAGGCGAGGAAGGTAAAACGCGTGGTTTCGTCGATCCGGACTGTGTCAGAGACGGGACGTTCTCGGCGGGAAATCGATAAAGGGTTAAACGGCTCCGACGCAAATCTCGAGCCATGAGCGACGACGGCGAGGGCGGTCGGAAGAACCTCCGGATGCCGGAAGACGACGAGGTCTTCGCGACCGTCACCAACATGCTCGGGGCGAATCGGGTCACGGTACGGTGTGCCGACGGGAAGGAGCGAACCGCGCGTATTCCTGGCAAGATGCAAAAGCGCATCTGGATCCGCGAGGACGACGTCGTCCTCGTCGAGCCGTGGGACTGGCAGGACGAGAAAGCCGACATCACCTGGCGCTACGAGAAGAGCGAGGCCGACCAGTTACGCCGCGAAGGCCACATTCAGTAACTCGAACTGTTACTCCGTCGTTCGACAGAGCCGGAGTGTCTTCTGTGACCGAGAGGAGACGCTGTACCGACGTCCTGACGTGGGACAGGGCAGCCACGTTCGCACGGAACCGACGAGATCGACCGTGTGAACGGCGGACACTCTGTGAGGCCCGTGAGACGAACGTCGGCAGTCGAGGGAGACGCCGACTGCGTCTCGAACCACGGCCAGTCACAGAGCGACGGCACACGGTAGAAAGATCGGACTCGTTCTGCCCGACTCTGGTACGGCAATCGTTCAACTGCTACCAGTCGAGACTTCCGCCGCTCTGGTACTCCGTCACCTGGGTCTCGAAGAAGTTCTTCTCCTTGTTCAGATCGACCTGCTCGGACATCCACGGGAACGGGTTTGCTGTCCCGTACTGTTCCGGTAAGTCGAGTTGCTCGAGTCGACGGTCGGCGATGTGTTCGACGTATTCGGCGAACTGCTCGGCACTCATTCCGAGGATCTCGTCGGGGCACGCCTCGTAGGCGTAGATTTTCTCTAATTCGACAGCCTCGGTTATCAGGTCGACCACTTCGTCCCCGAACTCGTCTGTCCACGCGCCGGAATTCTCCGCCCGGATCTGGTTGATGAGATCGACCCCGAACCCGAGGTGAAGCGACTCATCGCGCATGATGTACTCGAACTGTTGACCGACGCCGACCATCTTGTTCTGGCGTTTCAGTCCGAGCATCATCGCAAACCCGGCGTAGAAGAAGATCCCTTCCATGATGACGTAGAAGCCGACGAGGTCACGGAGGAAGTTCCGCAGATCCTCGTCGGTCTCGATGGTGAACCCGCCTTTGTCGATCACCCGAGTAAGGTCGACCACGAATTCGTCTTTCTCCTCGATGGACGGGACGCGGTCGTACATTCCGTAGAGGTACTCCGGATCGAATCCGAGCGAGTCACAGCAGTAGATGAACGTGTCGGTGTGAATCGCTTCCTCGTAGGCCTGACGGAGCAGGTACTGGCGACACTCCGGTGCAGTGACGTGATCGTACACTGCCAGGACGATGTTGTTGGCGGTCAGCGACTCGGCCGTCGAGAAGAACCCGAGGTTCCACTCGACGAGCTGTCGCTCTGCCTCCGAGAGGGCGTCACCGTTCCACTGGGTGACGTCGTCTTGCATCGGGATTTCCTCGGGCACCCAGTTGTTGTTGACTCCTGCTTCGTAGTACTCTCGAGCCCAGTCGTAGTCGATCGGCAGTATCTTGTTCGGGTCGTGTTCGGCGTTGGTGTTGATGATCGGCATCGTCGTAGTGATTATGAGCGGGATTGGCTGTGTGGGTTATTGACAGGCATCGCACGTCGGATCCGCGACTTTGCAAAGGTCATCATCGTCGTCGGAACGACCGCCGTCGGTCTCGGCATTCGCCGACGAGGAATCACTCCGGTGTTGGGTCTTCCCGTACTCGGACAGATCGAGCGTCGACTTCTCGATCTGTGACGCTCCGAGGGTACGGAGATAGTACGTCGTCTTCAGGCCCAGCTCCCACGCGGTCTCGTAGACGTCCGTCAGAAGGGAGCCGTCGGTCGACGGGAAGAAGACGTTGTGCGAGACGGACTGGTCGATCCACGTCTGTCGGTGTGCAGTCAGTCGAATCTGGTGACGCGGGTCGATTTCGAACGCGCCGCGGTAGCGGTGTTTCAACTCGTCCGGGATGGCGTCGATCTCCTGAATCGACCCGTCGTGGTACTTGATCCGGTCGACCATCTTCTCGTTCCAGCAGTCCCGTTCTTGCAGTTCTTCGACGAGCTGATCGTTGATGATCGTGAAATCACCCGACATATTCGACTTCACGTACAGGTTCGAGTACAGCGGTTCGATAGACGGCGTCGTCCCGTTGATCGTGGAGACGGTCGCCGTCGGTGCGATGGCCATCGTGTTCGAATTCCGCATCCCGTGCTCTTCGACGTGTTCTCGAACGACGTACCAGTCGAGGGTTTCGTCGCGGTCGGTCGGAATATCTCGGCCACGTTCGTCCTCGAGGAGATCGACGGTATCCTGTGGGAAGAGGCCGCGGTCCCACTTCGAACCCTCGTAGGAGGGGTACGACCCCCGTTCCGCCGCGAGCTTAGAGGAGTTGAGAATCGCGTGGTAGGAGACGAACTCCTGCCAGCGGTTGGTTTTCTCCACCGCCGTTTCGGAGTCCATCGGAACCTCCAGTTGCATCAGGGCGTCGTGAAAGCCCATCGTACCGAGTCCCACGGGTCGGTGCTGCATGTTCGAGTGTTCGGCCTCGTCGGTCGGGTAGAAACAGAGATCGACGACGTTGTCGAGCATCCGCATCGCCGTCTCGATGGTGTCTGCGAGGTGCTCGCGGTCGAGCCCCGCAGCCGAATCCTCCCGCTCGGTCTCCGCAGAACTGCGTTCTGTCTCCCCGTCCTCCGAGACGTGGGTGGCGAGGTTCACACTTCCCAGGTTACAAACGGCGTGCTCGTCCGCACTCGTGTTGAGCGTGATCTCCGTACAGAGATTCGAGGAGTGGACCGTCCCGACGTGGTCTTGAGGAGACCGAACGTTACAGGGGTCTTTGAACGTGAGCCACGGATGGCCCGTCTCGAACAGCCGCGTGAGCATCTTTCGCCAGAGTTCCTCGGCGTCGATACGTTCGTACTGTCTGAGTTCGCCCTCGTCGGCCAGCTGTTCGTATTCGCGGTAACGCTCTTCGAACGCCCGGCCCGAGAGGTCGTGGAGGTCAGGAACGTCGTCGGGGCTAAACAGCGTCCACTGCTCGTCGTTTTCGACGCGTTTCATGAAGAGATCCGGGATCCACGCGGCCGTGTTCATATCCGGCGTGCGACGACGCTCGTCGCCGGTGTTTCGCTTGAGGTCGGTAAAGGCAGGGAAATCGAGGTGCCAACAGGCCAGGTACGCACACGCGGCACCGCGTCGTTTGCCAGATCGGTTGATGGCTGCCGTGACGTCGTTGCTGATCCGGAGGAACGGAACGACGCCGGTCGACTCTACACCCGTGCTCTCGATGAGTGCACCCGCCGACCTGATGTTCGTCCAGTCGTTGCCGAGCCCACCGCTCCACTTCGAGAGCTGTGCGTGATGTTTGTACGAGTCGAAGATGTTCTCGAGGTCGTCCTGTACCGTCGTCAGGTAACACGAGGACAGTTGGGGATGGGTCGAGCCGCTGTGGAACAGCGTCGGCGTCGAGGGAGTGAACTCCAGGTTCGAGAGGACGTCGTAGAACTCCTTGGCTCGCTCCTGTGGGTCGTCCTCCTCGATCGCCAGCCCCATCGCGACCCGCATCCAGAACGCTTGCGGGAGTTCGAGATGGTCGCCGTTCTGTTCGGTTTTGAGGAAGTACCGCTGGTACAGCGTCTCCATCGCCATGTACTCGAACTTCCGGTCGCGCTCGAGTTCGAGGTAGGCGGCGAGATCGTCCAGGTCGAATCGGTCGGTGAGGCGCTCGTCGAGGAGCTCGAGATCGACGGCTCGTCGGAGGTTTTCGACGAACGTTTCACGGTATGCGTCGTCGAGTTCGAATCCGGTCACGTCCTCGCCGAGTATCTCGCGATAGTATCGCTGGCGAAAGACCGCGGCTGCGACGTGTTTGAGCTTCGGCTCGCTCTCTATGCGCGCAGTCAACGCCTGGATGACTGCCTGGTATACCTCGTCGGGGGATGCATCTTCGTAGAGGTTGCGCTCGATCTCGGTAACGAGGTCGTCCCAGTCTGCTGTGCTAAGAGTCGTCTCGATGTCCGTACGTGCCCGGTCGACGATCGACCGGATGTTGGGGGTCGTTGTGGTGGATTGCTGGCTCATGTGTTAGGCGATCGGTCGTCTGCTGTCGCTGGGTCGGAGTCTTCGACTTCGGCATCGAGGACTGCATCGAGTTCCCGGAGGAACGCTTCGGGTTCGGAGAAGGCTCTGTAGACCGAGACGAATCGAATGTACGCGACCGTGTCGATATCGCGTAACCGCTCGGAAACGAGTTCGCCGACGAGACTCGACGAGACGATACGTGTCTCTCGATCCTGTAGTGCGCTTTCGATACCATCGACGAGACTCGTCACTGTCTCTTCGGAGACGTCTCGCTTCTCCACTGCTCGTTCGATACCTGCACGAAGTTTCCTCCGGTCGAACGGTTCGATGGCTCCGTCCCGTTTTTTCCACCTGGAGGGAGTCCCATTCCGGACGTTCGTCGGTCGTAAAACGAAACGAACACCGTCGACACTCGCGGCGTCGTCGAACCGAGGTCCCGTTAGCGCTGCTCTCGGTATCGATGACGCGTGTTCGACCGTCACCGCAGTCCGGGAAGTTCATAGTTGTCACTAGTCGTCCCTCCGGCGTTGTGGCCTCATAGGGTGTCAGTCTCGACCGCAACATATGCTGTCAGAGCCAGCTACATAAATTCTCCCAAACTAAATTGTAGTAGTACAACTAAACTTTCCTTCGGTCGGGTGGTCGGTCGGTGAACTACACACGTCGGGTGTCACAGAGTGAGGATGTCGCAATTGGTCCGCTGTTGGGTCGACGGCGTCTCGAGCGCGAGGGATGCCCGTCTTTTACGGACCACACTCGAACGTTCGCCGCCAAAGCTAGCTCGTCGTCGCTGCCGATCAGTCGCCGTCGACGCCGTCAGGTGGGCGGTCGAACACCTCGAGCACCGGCCCGGTTTCGCACAATCCCGGAAGCCGCCGGTCGTGTTCTGAGTCGGGGAGTTCGACGATCACGGTCGACGTCTCGAGCCAGTCGCGTTCGACGCGGACACCGCTCTCGTCCCACGCCTCGACGCGCCACAGCGGCGTCCGGAACAGCCGATCGTAGGCGACGATGGCGTCGTCGTCGACCCGATACTCGACGCCCACATACCGTAGCCAGTAGTCGACGTGGACCAACACGAGGGGAACGGCGACGGCGACGATCACGAGCGCGACCGCACCCGACCAAACGCCGCCGATCGCGAACAGGAGCGCGAAGACGGCGGGAAACATCCCGACGAACAACGTTGTGGGGTGGCGTTTGGCGTGAGACGTGGTCGCGAGCAGCCGGCCGCCGGCGGACGGGCGCACCCGTCGATGGTCGTCCGCCAGGGACGTATCGACCGCTTCGTGCGTCGGCGGTTCGATCGTCGACTCGAGGCCGACGCCGATCGACTCGCCGAACGCCGCCAGTCGGTCGCGATAGCTGCCGACGAGGTCGAACCCGAACTTGGCGAGGACGATGCCGACCAGCAACAGCGCGCTGGCGATCGTCGGATCGGCGTCGCTGATCGGCTCGTCGCTGGCGACCGACGGATCGGCCACCGCGGCGAAAACCGAGCAGCACAGTCCGACGAAAAACAACACCGCGCCGCGCCAGAACACGCCGTGGATCGCCGTCTGAGCGCTGTGCTCGCGATAGCCCTGCCGGTAGAAGTACTCGAGGGCCGTCCGGCCGCCCTCGCCGAGGAAGATCGCGAAGACGGCGAACGTCACCGCGTCGATGGCGTCGCCCTCGAGCGCCTGGGAGCCGACGACGCCGACGGTCAAGGTTCCCACGACGAACCAGACGACCGCGAGCATCGGAGCCAGGAGGGCGATCACCGGAAGCGTCGAGAGCTGTATCCCGACGCCGGTGAGGGGGATCGGGATCGCGGCGGTTCGGTCCGCGAGCGCGCCGACGATCAGCATCTCCGAGTCGAACTCCGAGGGACGACCGGCGAAGACGGCCCGGACGACCGCCCAGAAACTCAAGACGGCGAGTTCGAACCAGTAGATGGCCACGAGCGTCGCCGCGTTCCAGCCGAAGACGAGGACGCCGACCAGCGGAACGAGGTTCACGACGAGGACGGCGGACGCCTCCGCCGTGATTCCGCCGCGCACACGATCGATGACACTCATTTACGGATCGTTCGTAATGGTCAGCGTGTGGCGGAGGTGCTACGACTCATCGTCACCGATCAGCGTCACGTCCAGGCCGTCGACGCGCTCGAAGTGGTCGTCGCGTGTGACGACGGTTCCACCGGCATCACGAACGACGCCCGCGATGAGGGTATCGAGCGGCCCGATCGGTTCCCCGGCGCTGTGGAGTTCCCCGTCGATTTTCGCGGCCTCTGCGGCTCCGTCGATCGTCAACTCGATCGGTTCGACCCAGTCGAGATCGGAGCGGGCTTTCTCGAGGCCGTCGTCGCCGCGGGTTCGAACCGCGCCGATGAACGTCTCGTGTAACGCCGGGGTCGGCGCGAAGAGCGGCGTGTGTTCGTTCGACGCGAGGAACTCGCCGACGTACGCCTCACCCTCCAGATAGTCGATCAAGACGTTCGTGTCAAGACAGTTCATCGGCACGCTCCTCGAGGTCCCGGGTGTACTCCTCGCGGTACGATTCGACCTCGTCGCGAAGGCCGGTGTTTTCCCACGAACCGAACCCTTTCATCACGTTTCGGTTCTCTCCCGTGATTCGGAGAATCGTCTCCGTAAAACTTTCACCCTCCCGTTTGTGCTCTTTGAGGCGGTCGTACGCCTCCTCCGTGACGGTGATCGTCTTCGTCCCCATACACGTACTTGTACACGTAGAAAGTTATAGCTGGCGTCGGACGAGTGGACGAGCGGACTCGCCGTCTCGAGCGGACGGCGACCTTCTTCCGACTATCACCAGCAATTATATTATCCTACAGGACGACTGTCACGATGGAAGCCACGCGCTCCAAATTGGACGCGGGGGCATGCGTACGAAATGCCCCGGGTGCTAAGGACACCCGAGACGTGTGGCTTCCAAGCGTCCGCTTGGTTGCCATGTTTCCATTACTGGTACCGAGACAAAAAGGTCTCGCACGACAGTGTCGTATCGTCTCCGAACAGCCCGCGGTTCGCGATAGGGTCCGTGTTACTGGCGCATACACGGCTCGAGAGTGCCGTCCGTGGCGATTCCATAGGCAATGGCAGCGTCCGTGGACCTCGAGTCGACGCCACCGGGGGCGACGCCGATGAGTTCGAAGCGCGACGCGGCTCGCGTCGACCACTCCGGCGCGAGCGTCTGCGACCGGTGTGACGAGCCGGTCCGTGACGATCGGGTGATTCGCCTCTCCGCGAAGCCCTGTCCCGAACTCGCCGATCGGTACGAATCCGTGAGGCAGGTATACTGTCCCGACTGCGTCGCCGCGGTCGGCATGCTCGAGTTTGCGGCTGGAGCGCGGGCAGTATCGTCGACGAAGCCGAGCTAAGTCGCTCGAGTAGCGCCATGTGACTCGAGAGCAATCAGATACCCTGAACGTACCCAAACCGTCAAACGCCACACTCGAGAAGACGCGACACGGGTGAACCACCGGTGACCGGTTCCGACCGCGGTCCGACGCGTCGAACGCTTCTGCGAAGTGGCGTCGCGGTCGGCGCACTCGCGACCGCCGGCTGCGTCGGCTCCCTTCGCGGCCCGTCGGAGTCCGACGAGTTCGACGTCGAGACCGTTACCGAGGGGCTGAACCAGCCCTGGGGGCTCGCGTTCCTCCCGGAGGACCCCCGGCTGCTCGTCACCGAACTCGAGGGGCGGCTCTCGCTCGTGGACCGCGAGGACGGCTCGCGCGAGGAAATCGACGGGACGCCAGCGGTCCACGACGCCGGACAGGGCGGCCTGCTCGACGTCGCTCTCCATCCCGAGTTTCCGGACGAACGGTGGCTCTACCTGACCTACGCCGCGACGACCGACGCCGACGGCGACGAGTCGACGACCCACCTCGGTCGGGGACGACTCGAGCCAGAGGCAGCCACCCTCGAGGAGTTCGAGGTACTGTACGCGGCCGAGCCGTTCGTCGGGTCGAACGCCCACTACGGCTCCCGGGTCGTCTTCGGCCCAGAAGACAGGCTCTACGTCACCGTCGGCGACCGCCAGTTCGACGAGTTCGGCCCGGATCACGTCTCCCAGGACCCGACGAATGACCTCGGAACCACGCTTCGGCTCGAGGCCGACGGCTCGATCCCCGAGGAGAACCCGTTCGTCGACGACGAGGGCGGAGACGCGGTCTTCAGCTACGGCCACCGGAACGTCCAGGGGATGACGGTCCATCCCGAGACGGGCGAGATCTGGCAGAGCGAACACGGCGAGGAGGACGGCGACGAGATCAACGTCCTCGAGGCGGGCGGCAACTACGGCTGGCCCGTCGCGGGCTACGACTGCGAGTACGGGACGGACGAACCGGTCGGCGACGACCCCCGCGAGCGCGAGGACGTGATCGACCCGGTCTACTACTGGGAGTGCAACACGGGTGGGTTTCCACCCGCCGGCGCAACCGTTTACGACGGTGACGCGTTCCCCGACTGGCAGGGCGACCTGTTCGTCGGCAACCTCGCCGGCGAGTACCTCGGCCGCTTTGCCGTCGACGGCACGGACGTCGAGGAACTCGAGGCGCTCCTCGCCGACCGCGGGTGGCGGATCCGTGACGTCGCGGTCGCCCCCGATACAGAGTCACTCTACGTCGCGGTCGACGACAGTGACGCGCCGGTGGTTCGGCTCGTTCCACCGGAAACCGACGAGTGATACTCGAGGACGAGTCGTGACGATACCCGAGGGGAAGGCGGCCGCGTAGTCGACGGATCCGCTCGCTCGAGCGACAAGAACGACCATAAAACGTTTTCTTACCGGGGTGTCGACAGTGTGGGTATGAGTACACAGGAGCAGTCGGGCGCGGCCGCCTCGAGTGGAACGCGATCGCCCGACGCGGTCGTCGTCGGTGCCGGAACCGCCGGCTGTTACGCCGCGGCGACCGTCGCACGGGAAGGGTACGACGTCGTCGTCCTCGAGCGGAAATCCGAGGAGGAAGCGGGCCACATCGCCTGCGGGGACGCCCTGAAGGGTGCGGACGCGTTTCCGGAGTCAATTCCGAAGTCGCAGATCGAACCCGCGTTTACGAACACGGACGTCGACCACGGCCGCTTCGAGATCCCCCAGGAGGATACGGTCCTCGAGATTCCGGTTCCCGGCGAGTTGGCGGTTATCGACCGCTGGGAGTACGGGAAGCGGATCATCGAGGGCGCGGCGGATGTCGGTGCCGAATTCCACTACGACACCGTCGTCACGGCCGTCCGCCAGGCCGAGGACGGCCGCGTCACCGGCGTCGAGGCGATCCGGAAGGGAGAGCCGTTGACCTACGAGGCCGACGTCGTCGTCGACGCCGCGGGCTCGCTTTCAGTTCTGCAAGACGAGGTCGACTTCGGCGACTCGACGTTCGATACGAACGTCGACTACTCGCACTTCTGTTCTGCCTATCGCGAGATCGTCCACGTCGAGGAGCCGGTCGAGTGGTCCGACGCCCTCGTCTTCAAGCCGACCGAGCGCGCGGCGGGTTACCTCTGGTACTTCCCCCGCACAGAGACCGAGATCAACGCCGGACTGGGCTTCCAGATGACCGAGGAGCCGATGCAACTCGTCGAGGATCTCAAACGCGACCTCGAGGACCGGACGGAGTTCCGGGGCGCGGACGTCGAAGACAAACTCGGCGCGGCGTTGCCCACCCGCCGGCCGTACGACTCCGCGGTCCACCCCGGCTACGTCGCCGTCGGCGACGCCGCGGGACACGTCAACCCGACGACCGGCGGCGGCATCGCCGGCGCGGCCTACGCCGGCAAGTACGCCGCCGATCGGATCGTCGAAGCCCTCGAGACCGGCGATCCGAGCGAGGAGACGCTCTGGGCGTACAACGAGCACGTGATGGACCACTTCGGGGCACGGTACGCCGCGCTCGACGTCTACAACATCCTTTCGACGGCGATCGACGTCGACGATCTGATGGGGCTGCTCGCCGCGATGCCCGGCGAAAAGCTTGCAGAAGCGCTCTACTCGGGGAGTACGGACATCGGAACGAAGCTCAAACTCGAGGCGCTGCTCAAGAGCCGCGGCCACTGGGGAACGATCTGGAACCTCTACCAGACGAAACGCTGTGCCGACGACCTCCTCGCACACTACGAGAACTATCCCTCGAGTCCGGACGGCCTCGCCGCCTGGCAGGACCGACGCGACGAGTTGATGGACGCCGTCTACGAGACGACCGGGGCGGACCCGAAGTACTGACCTCGTGTCCTCGAGCTAGCGATGCCGATCTTTCCACCCGAACGCCGACCGACCGTGGACATCGTTACTCTCGGCGACGTCTCTGGAACGACGATCTCGACCGCCCGCCAGACGCTCGAGGGGACGTTCGGAATCGTCGCCAGACGTCGCCGTGGTCCGGATCCGGACCGCGTGTTCGATTCCGAGCCGTCGCCGCACACCGACGACGACCTCTTCGAGAGCGAAGCGCTTCTCGATGCGATCGACGACGCAAGCGAGGCCGATCTCGCGATCGGACTGACGGCCGTCGGCATTCGTCACGAGCGCCAAGAGCGGCTGTTCGGGCTGGGGTTGGTCGGCGGTCCGTGTGCGATCATCTCGACTTACTGCTTCGAGGAGAGCGAGAATCTGTTCGCCGAGCGCATCGAAAAGCAGGTGCGCAAACAGATGGGACGGCTGCTCGGACTCGATACCACGCACGGGGGCTGCGTGCTCGAGCGTGCGTCGTTTCTGGGCGCGCTCGACGAGACGGACTCGGAGTTCTGTTCGGAGTGTCGAGCGCGGCTGACCAACCCGGAGACCGCACCTGCCCCGCCGCTGTGGATCGTCGGCGACTCACCGGTGCTCGCGGAGAATTTCGACGCAGATGTCGAAGAGTCGAACGACGCGAGCGCCGCAGGCTCGCGAACCGACGACTCGGGGCTCGAACTTTCGCTTCGGACGCTCCCGCTCGTTCCGATCGGATTCGTCGCCATGGCGCTGTCACCGTTCGCACGCGGCGTGTCCCGATTCGCGGCGTGGGAGTCGACGCTCCCGCCGGAGACGCGACGGGTACTCCACGGCGGCTACCGGATCGTCCGGTTCTGGACGTTTGCCGCCCTGTTCGTCCTGCTCGCAGTTCTGACCCTGTACGCGGAACTCAGCCTCTACGCGCGAGTGCTGGGGACCAGCCCGGGGGCGGCAATCGTCTGGGGGATGATCGTCGTCGCCATCGGGCTGGGATTCTACGGCCAGTTGCTCGTTCGCTCGATGGTTGCCGGGGCGTACGAGGGACTCCTTCGCGGCTCGCAGTCGCCCGAAACGCGGAGACGCTGACCAGTCTGATGTGATACGCCGACTATTTGCGATGTGAGACGTTGATTAGTTTCGACTCGAGTCGCCGCCACTACAACAAAAATAGCGGCGCGATCCCGGAGAGCCAGAAGAAGACGACGAGTGAGACGGTCGCGACTACGAGACCCTTACAGACCGACCACGCGAGCGTGAATCGGCGTTCCCGAAGGAGCTTCGCCGGCGGTTTATCGGAGAAAAACGGCGTGACGTCGCCGTCGCGGAGGATCGTTCCCTTCGAACCGGCCGTCCCGCCGTCCGTCTCGAGACCGGTGTTCGCGTCGACGCGGCCGAACGCGTAGAGCTCGTCTCCCGGTTCGATCCACGCGAGGTCGAACGTTCGGTCGTACTGCATCCCTCGTTCCGGGAGGGTCCGCGTTCGCTCGAACGAGACGACCTGCTCCGGCGGGTTCTCGTAGCTCTCGACGGTTCGCTCCGCTCGTCGCTCCTCGGAGAGGTCGAACTCGGCGGCCTCGAGGGCCTCCGGCGAGACCTCGATCCGTCCCGATTCCGTCTCGAGGGAAAACGACGCGGCTCGCCGCTCGGAAAGCGGCCGGCGGCTCGAGCCGTACCCCGAGTCTCGAACGGACAGGTCGTAGGCGACGCAATCGCCGCCGATGACCGGCACCGCAAGTGGCGAGCCGGTCGAAACCGTTCCGGAGACGGCCGCCGGCCCGACGGCGACGGCATCGGGCGAAGACAGCGGCGTGTCGGTGATCGTCACCGCCTGGCGGTAGCGGGCGAACCCCTTCGCGACGGTCACCACGCCGACCACGATCCCGGAAGCAGACGCGATGAGGATGGCCGCGTAGAGAAAGACGGCGAGGATCACGCGTCGACCTCACTCAGGGGCGGCCCCGAAGCCAGCGGTTCCGTTTCGTTCGTCGCCTCCATCACCGCTCGATCCCGTTCCCGGCGGATCGTCGTCCCCGTCATCGCCCGGCGGATCGTCGCCCCCGTCCTCGCTCGAGCCGCCGACATTCGAACTCCCGTCGGAGTCGCTGGCGTCCGAACCCCCGCCAATCCCGCCGAACCGATCGCGAACATCGATTCCCTCGTGAGCGGTTGCCGAGGCACGAAACGGCTCGCGGCGCTCGAGTCCGTGTCTGGTCGCGACGAGTCGTTCGGGAAACCGCTGGATCCGGACGTTGTAGGCCGCGACGGCCTCGTTGTAGTACTCGCGACGGCTCTCCAGACGCCCTTCGATCGTCGTGAGGCTGTCCCGGACGTCGTCGAAACGGTCGGCCGACTGCAGCGCGGGCACGTCGTCGGCGACTGCGTAGAGGTCGTCGATCGCCTCCCGGATCTCGACGCTCGCCGCCGCGGCCTCGGCCGGTTGCTGGGCCTCGATCGCCCGCTCGCGGGCGTCGAGTAGCTCTTGGAGAACGTCCCGTTCGTGTTCGACGTGCTCGACCGCGAGGTCGATCAGCGCCCCGACCTCGTCGTGGCGTCGCTCGAGCAGAACCTCGACGTTCGCCCAGGCGCGGTCACAGCGCTCGCTGGCCTCGAGAATCGTCGTCTCGAGTCGGCCGACGTATCTGAGACCGCTGTAGCCGGCGATCGTGGCAGCGAATCCGAGGACGACCGTCGCAAACCAGACCATTTCGATAGTAATTCGACAGCTAGTACTTGAATTTTCTCGAAGTATTCGGGAGGGTATCGGTCGGCGTCGTCGACGGCTCGGTGTTCGCTCTGAAAGAGGCACATCGAGCCAACGGGTCGTCAGAGTCGAGCCCGCAGCCGGTCGATCCGTTTCTCCGTCGACGGGTGGGTGCCGAAGATCGTCCGCGAGACGAACCGCCGCGTTCGGTCGAAAAAGCGGTGTTCCTCCCACGGCGGCGGAACGATCGAGAACGCGCTCGCGAACTCGCGGGCCCGGAGATCCTCACGCGGCCGGCGCTCGAGATCACGATCGAGCGCCTCGAGCGCGCTCGCGAGGCCTGCTGGATCGCCGGTGATCGCGACCGCGCCGTCGTCGGCGGCGTACTCGCGTGCGCGGGCGACGACGCCGACGGCGAGGCGACTCGCCGCGCCCACGAGCAACGCGAACGGTTCGACGACCGGATTGAAGCCGTACCGACTGCTGGCTACGCGTGCGACCGCGCCCGGGGCTGCGAGCGCCGACAACACCGCCGCGTCTCGGTTCGCGACGTGGGCGAGTTCGTGGGCCAGCACCGCCTCGAGTTCCCGGTCGTCGAGGGACTCACACAGCCCGCGACTGAGAACGATCGTGGACGACGACGGCCGGTAACCGACGGAGAGCGCCGCCGGCGCAGCGGTCCCGGCGATGCGAACGTCGGGGGCCGGCAGGTCGGCCTGGCCGGCGAGTCGGGCGATCGTCATCTGCAAATCGCCGCGTTCGTCGTCGGCTGACCCATCGGCGAGGCGCTCGAGGTCGACGCGGTCTGCGAGATCACGGAGGACGGCGGTGTCGCCAGCGAACTCGTCGCGGACGGCGTTCCCAAGGTGGACGCCGACGAACGCCAGCGCACACACCGCGGCAAGGCCGACGGCGATCGTTCCTGTCGCCAGGACCGTCGCCGCAGCGTAGCTACCGGTCAGGCCCACGATAGCGATGCCGACGGCGACGGCGGATGGACGAGGGCCCGGCGCGGCCTCGAGACGAGCGACGAACCGCTGTGTTTCGTCGGCGAGCCCGTACCAGTCGCGCTCGCGGTCGTCGTCGGCCTCCGGCGCGAGTTCGACGAGCCGGTTACGGAGGGACTCCAGCAGACCGGGGGCGACGACCGCGGCGATACCGACGCCGACGACCGCGACCACGAGGACGGCGGCGAACAGCTCGGAGATGGCGAACGAGAGGTAGCCGACGACGAAGACGCCGAGGACGAGCCAGTCGCCCGTCTCGCTCCGATCGTCGAGTTTGTTCCCGTCGGTTCGAGATCGAACCCACGCGCGGGCGGCCCAGACGTACGAGATCGTGATCAGGTAGAAGAACCCGAGGACGATCAGCAGGGCGAAGACTGGTGCCGGAAGCACCGCTCCAACTACGGGCGCGGCGGCGAGAGCGATCACGAGCGACGAGAGCAACAGGGTGTACGCTGCCAGTTCGACGACGCCCTGCGTGATCGGACCGACGCTCACGGCGTCGTCGGCTCGAGCCCGCCGGATCGCGCGGAGGGAGAGCTCGATACAACACAGGGAGACGGCGGCGGCGGTGACCGCGACGACGGTGGCGACCGGAGTAGGAACGATCCCTTCGAGCACCGCAATCGTGTACCACACGAGGCCGTAGACTGGTACGCCGACGAGCGCGAGCGCGACAGCCACGACCGCGCCCAGAAGGGCGAGACAGAGTACCCCCGCGAGAGCCATTCGAAACCAGAGGCCCACACGGAGACGGCTCGAGCGGGTCACGAGTAGATCACCACCGGGCGGAGCGGGAGGCGATACGACGAGCAGGGGGACCAACAGGGGGCTCGCATCGTCCCGATATAGGCTCGCATCGCTCCCATATGTTTCGTCTCGAGGACGGTATATGCTGACGATCGAGGGGATGGGATAGCGGTTGAGAGACTGCGCTGTCGATCGAGGAACGATGGTAGCGACCGAGAGACTGTGCTGGCACTCGAGGATCCAAACTACGTCCGATTGGTGCCGATCCGCTCGATCGCACCGGTGAGGACGTCGATCCCGTGGCCGATACTCGGTTCGTCGACGTCGAACGTCGAGGTGTGGTGGCCGCCGGGGTGGTCGGTGCCGACGCCGACGTAAGCGGCTGCGCCGCCGTTTTGTTGCACCTCGCACATCAGGAACGTCGCGTCCTCGCTGCCGCCGAGTTCGTCGCGCTCGAGGACGGAGTCGACGCCGTTGATCCCCGCCGCGACGTCGGCGACGATCGAGACGAGTTCCTCGTCGCTCGTCGCGCTCGGCGCTTCGGCTCCGAGATCGATCTCGAGGTCACAGCCGTGCATCTCCGCGGCGCTCCGGAGGACCTGGCGGGCGTTCGATCGCACGTACTCCATCAACTCGGTCGTCTCGCCACGGACTTCGGCGACGATCCGGGCCTCCTCTGGGACGATGTTCGCCGCGCTCCCACCCTCGACGACGCCGGCGTTGATCCGGGTCGCACCGTCGCTGTGTCTGGGGATGCCGTACAGGTTCTGGACGGCCGTCGCCATCGCCTGGACGGCGTTTCGCCCCCGCTCGGGGTGGCCGCCGGCGTGTGCCGGTTCGCCGGTGAACGTCGCCTCGAGGTGCGAGACGGCGAGAAAGCCGTCGACACCCGCGACGACCTCGCCGGTTGGATGGTCGAGTCCGATGTGGACCGCGAGCAGGGCGTCGACGTCCTCGACGTGCTCACTTTTGGCCATCGATTTGCCGCCGCCGATGACTTCCTCAGCGGGCTGGAAGAACACCTTCAGCGTGCCCGAAAACTCACTTTCGGCGATCCGCTCTATCACGCCGATGCCGATCGTCGCGTGAGCGTCGTGGCCACAGGCGTGCATCGCACCGTCGTTCTCCGAGCGGAACCCCTCGGCGGCCGGCAGGTGGTCGGCGTCGTCGGACTCCTCGCGCGGGAGGCCGTCGATGTCGACGCGCAGTCCGACGGTCGGCCCATCTCCCTTCTCGAGGACGGCGACCGCGCCCGTGTAGCCGCCCTCGAGGCGCTCGAGGATTGCCCCGTCCGTGCCGGCCGCACGGGCCCGTTCGTACCACGCGGTGAGTTCGGCGTCGTCCGGAACGGCGAGTCGGTGATCGCCCGCGATGGCGTCTGGACCGACGTGGAGTTCGTCGAGGTCGACTCTGGACTCGAGTTCCTCGACGATCCGCGCCGTCGTGTAGAACTCCCGCCAGGCGGGTTCGGGCTTCCGGTGGAGGTCTCGCCGAAGCGAGACGAGGTCGTCTGCGGTCATAGCGGACCCAACGAATGCTTGGGGCATAAATGCCGTCGTCTCGAGAAACCATGGCGGCGGCCCTCGAAGTGTCGCGTCTGCGAGCGTCGCTCAGTTTCCGCGACCCGCGCCGTGGATCTGTTCGACTTCGGCCTCGATGTGTACCGAATCCGGAAAGTTCTGTGAGGCGATGTTCCGCGCGAGGTTGTCGTGGCCGTGGATCTCGAGTTCGCGGGTGAAGATCGTATACTCCCAGGCGGAAAAGCGCCGGTCGTCGTCGGCGTGAAGACGGCTGTGCTGGGGAACCGACCGCGTCTCGGGGGGGTGTGAGTGGGGTCCTTTCAGCGCTGCACCCTTTCGTTCCGCGGTCGATTTGATGTCGTCGACGATGCCGTCAAGTGCCGCGCGATCGCCGCTTTGAAGCGTGAGACGGGTGACGAAGGTCATGGTTACGGTGTCGAATCGTCCACGGCCGGCGCGTAAAAATCTGCTGTGATCGGGTCCGTCGTGTCAATCTTCGACCACTGGTGTATCCGAACGACGAACGGTCCGATATTCTCTTAACGTCGTGTCTATTAGTCTTGTCAATGGCAGTCGAAGCTACGAGCGCAGGCGCGATCCTCTTCCGCGACACGCGGGGCCGGCGCGAGTATCTTCTACTCAAGAGCCGCCCGGGCGACTGGGAGTTTCCGAAGGGCGGTGTCGAAGGAGGCGAAGAGCTACAACAGACGGCTATCCGCGAGGTAAAGGAAGAGGCAGGCATCGAGGAGTTCCGGCTCCTCGACGGCTTTCGCGAGGACTACGACTACGTGTTCGAGGCGAACGGCACGACGATTCACAAGACCGTTCACCTCTTCATCGCGAAGTCGTTCGAGGCGAGTGCGGAACTCTCGAACGAACATCGCGACCTGCAGTGGCGCGATTACGAACAGGCAGTGAACACCGTTACCCAGGACGGCCCCCGCGAGATCTTAGAACAGGCAGACGAGTTCCTCGACGAACACGAGGACGACGAAGAGTAAGAACCGACTCGAAGCGCGGTCGACGCGCGTCGGAAGACGCGTCTCCGGACGTTACCGCTGTTTGACGACGACCGTATCCGCAACCAGGTCGCCGACGCGCTGGTTCTCGTCAGTGACGAAGATCAGCACGATGCCGGCGATGTACATAAACGGCAGGTTGTCGACGATCAGCGCCAGGTTTCGCAGGACTGACGCACCGATCGTACAGTCTGAGCCGTCCGATTTGACGACGACGAGCCCCATCAGATACTTTCCGGGTGTATACCCGTACAACCCCTCGAGCAACAACCCGTAGACGATCACGGCGATCACCGCGACGAGCGCCAGCACCAGTCCGACCACGTCGTGGATCGCGAATCCGATGACCGGGAGAGCTACCGCCAGGAGCGTCATGATGATGCTGTCGATGATGAACGCGAGCATTCTGGGCCCGATTACGTCTCCGTTGGTTCCCATCCGCGGTGTTGGATGTTTTTCCATGTCTCAGCTATTTTATTCAAATAGTATATAATTTTATATCCCGTGGTGTTTGTTGTGTCCTCAGAGTACGGACGGATTGCCGCGACAGGTTACTGGAGGAGACCACGAGGCGAGAGCAGTCACACCGGTATGCCCTCTACAGATCCTCTCATACGGTTTACTGTACGTCATTTCCGGCGCAACCGCGACCCGGGCGGCGGTTGCAACGGTGGACTCGCTACACTCCTCCACCGAGACTCGTCTCACACGGTTCGACTCACCGCCGGTAAATCGGTACAGGAATCCGTATCAGACATCACTCGAGCATCGTGCGCTCGAAGAACGCGCGTACGTCGGCGGCGATCGATTGGCGCTGACCGACGAAGAAGTGATCGGCCGGGATCGCCGTCACCTCGTCGGTCCGGTCCGTCGCCCGCTCGACGACGGGTTCCCACTCCACCGTCGTATCCCGCTCGCCGTAGAGGATCTGGACCGGGATCGAAAGCGACTCGAGTGCGGGAACCGCCTCGAGGTCGTCCGCGAGCCGGGCAGCCGGTGCGAGCGCCGAAACCGCGTCCACGGCGTCGACGTCGGTGGACGCGAGCAAGGCTTGCGTCGCGCCGAAGCTGTAGCCGAAGACGCCGACCTGGTCGTACCGGTCGGCGGCCCACCGGACGGCGTTTCGGACATCCTCGCGCTCGCCGTAGCCGTCGTCCCAGGCCCCGTAGTCGAATCGGAGACAGGCGATCCCCGACTCACGAAGGGTGTCGCCGATTGCGACGAGTCGGCCGTCGCTTCGCGACCCGCCGTGTTCGGGATGTGGCGGACAGGCGACGACGATCGCCTCGGTGTCGGTCACCGGTTCCTCGAGCGTGGCGCGGACGTCTCGGCCGCCAGGGATCAGTACGTCCGTCATCGTCTGCCGTTGAACGCGGGTCGTAATCAAAGCCCGCAAACCGGAGCCGGTCGGGAGATCCTCCGTGAAGCAGAGCTGGCCGAGACATTACTTGCCACCTGTGCTCGAGGGACGATCGTACGGTCAGCTGTCCCGATTTCCCGGTGCAACCGCGAGCAGTCGAGCAGTCCTGTGATTGCACCGTTACTGACGTACAGTCGTCCGCATCAGTCGGTTCCGCAGGTGTCGATTCCGAACACCGCATTGACCGGGCACCGCTGGATGACCGCCGTCGCGAAGAGGTCACTCCCGCAGAGAAACGCGATGGTTCCGATCGTCCGATCCCGGTTTCGGTATCCGAACGCGAGCAACGTTACACCGATGACGAACCGAAGCAATCGCGCTGGCCCGCCGACGTTCTTGTCCATACCCTCGGTTCGTCCTCGAGAGCCGTAGTGGTTGTCCCGTCGATCACTGATTGCAACTGATCGACGGCCTCGAGCGTGTTTCAGGACAGATCGCCGCTCGACGAACTCCCATCCGAGAGGTTCGAGAGGCCGTCGTCTCGGTCGCACTCGAGTGCGGGCGCCGTGTCGTGGTGCTCGGAGTAGCCGTCGAACCAGCGGACGATCCGCTCGATCCGGTCGACGAGGTGTGCCGGTTCACCCGATCGGGAGAGTTCGTGGCCCTCCCGCGGATAGCGGACGAGCCGGGTGTCGACGCCGTGTTTCTGCAAGCCGAGGTAGAACAGTTCCGCGGTGTTCGCGGGCGTCCGGTAGTCCCGATCCGAGTGCATCACGAGCGTCGGCGTCTCCACGTCGGGGACGTTCGACACCGGCGATTGCTCCCAGAGGAATTCGGGTTCCTCCCAGGGGGTCGTATCGAAATCACCCTCGAGGAGGTGGAACGCGTCCGTCGAGCCGTAAAAGCCCGTGAGATCGTAGACGCCACGCTGGGCGGCCGCGGCTCGGAAGCGGTCGGTGTGGCCGACCGCCCACGCGGTCATGAACCCGCCGAAGCTACCGCCGGTGACGAACACCTCGGAGTCGTCGACGTACTCCCGCTCGCAAACGGTCTCGACGCCAGCGAGGACGTCCGCCAGGGTGACCCGACCCCAGTCGCGGTCGATCGCGGTCGCGTGGGCCTCACCGTAGCCCGTCGATCCCCGTGGGTTACACCAGAAGACGACGTACCCCCGCGCGGCGAGCGTCTGGAACTCGTGCCACATCGTCCCCGCCGTCGTCCACTGGGCGTGGGGCCCGCCGTGGATCTCGACGACCAACGGGTACGTCTCGCCGGGCGAGGCGTCGGCGTCGAACGACGGCGGCGTGAGGATCCACCCCTGAACCCGGTTGTCGTCCTCCTCGCGTCGGGTCCCGTCGCCGTCTCGTTCACTACTCTCGAGAGCAGTCGACTCCTCGCCACCCTCGTCGCCGACGTCGAACCACACCCCCTCGGGTCGACGAACCGCCCGGCCGTCGAGGTAGTCACCGTTCACTCGAGTCAGTCGGTGGGTCTCGGCGCCGCGGCGAGTCGTCACGAAGACGTCGCCGGGGTGGTCCCACTCGCTCTGGACGACCGCGACGGCGTCGCGGCCGACCGAAAAGTCCTCGACGGTGACGCCCTCGCCGTAGATCCGGGTCGGTTTCTCGCTCGCGTCTCCTGGCACCGACCACAACACCCGCGAACCCGTATCGGGCGTCGTGAAGTAGAGGGTCTCCCCGTCGGGAGCCCACTCAAACCGACAGCGGTGGCCGACCGTCCGATCTAGCGGCTCGGTCGGCGTCGTCTCCGTCCCACTCTCGCGGTCGTGAACGCGGATCTCCGTCTGGCGCATCGACGCCCGCTCTTCGGGGGTGTACTCGAAGGCGACCAGACCGTCGGTCGTCGCCTCGAGGCCCGAGAGCCAGCCGGTCGTCCGGGTGAACGCGTCCGTTTCGTCGCGCTCGACGTCGTGTTCGGCGAGTTCGTACGTCAACGAGTCGTCCGGCCGTTCGCCGACCTTGCTCGCGTAGTAGACCGTCCGGTCGTCCCCCCAGGTAGGGAGGACGTAATCGGCGTCGCCGTCGGTCAGACGGGTGATCGCGCCGTCACCGTTACTGTCGTCCCCGTCGCTATCGGCGTCCTCGCCGGTTCCGTCTCCGTCGTCACGGACCGTTCCCACGCCGGTCGAACTGCGCTCGGCCTCGAGCGCCCGCTCGACGTCGAGGATGTAGACGTGGCGGCGCCGGCCGTCGGCGTACTCGGTGTCGGCGCGGTAGATCATTCGGTCGATCACGCGGGGGTCCGGCGGCTCGAACTCGTAGTCGGGATCGACCGCGTGGTCCCTGCCAGTCTCGCGGTCGTCTGCCGTCACGCGCTGGGAGAACAGCAGACGAGAGCCGTCCGGACTCCACTCGAGGTCGTCCACGCCGCCGACGACCGCCGTCACTCGTCGCGCTTCGCCGCCGTCGGTGGGGAGAAGCCAGATCTGCTGGCGGTCGTTCTCGCCGCGCGTACTGACAAACGCTAGCCGCTCGCCGTCTGGACTCCACCGCGGCCGACTGTCGACGCCGTCCGTGGCGGTGAACTGGGTCGCCTCGTCGCCGCCGACCGGAACGACGTGGATCGTCGCGGCCGTCGTCGAGGCGTCCTCGGCTTCTCGCCGAACGAACGCGAACCGTTCGCCGTTCGGGGAGAGCTGGGGGTCGTCGGGGTGTACGATCTCGAGGGCGTCGATCGCCCGAATTCCGTTCATACCGACACACACCGTGGGTCGTCCGAAAGCGTTTTCGACGATCGTTCGCCGAAGACGGTGGCCCCGTGGCCATCACTGCCGGTTGACGATGCCGACGTTGAGTGCCGCGTTCGAGCACGAGAAGTGCCGGAGGGTCCCGGAATACCACAGGGTCCGCGACTCCCCACCCGGAACGTAGACGTCTGCACTCGAGGGAAGTCCGATCGGACTCGAAACGTACCGCTGGTCGGAGACCTGTCCGCTGACCTCGACGGTCACGCGACCGCCCGATCCCGGACACGCGCGTACCGTTACCGCGCCGGTCGACCAGTCGTCTGGTGTCAATTCCGCATCGCTGCAGCCTCGCGTCTGGACGGTACCGTCGTCCTGTGCCGAGGCCGTTCCCGCGAGTCCGACCGCACCCGCGAGCGCCCCGAGCAACGCGCGGCGGGGCGTGTTCGGTCCACCAGCCGCTCGGAAGTGATCTAGCGCGTTCATTGCTAGCACCACTCGAAGCTCCGACACCGAGGACCAAGTATTCCGGTTCCGATTTCTCGAACCGGTCTCACGACGAACGAATGTCGGTCGGTACCGGACCTCGAGGAGGGTTTTTTACGCGACCGTCCGAGAAGGGAATATGAACGTACGAGAGTTGACGGAACCGGACGAGCGCCGCGAGGCGATTCCGATCCTTCGACAGCTGTAAGCCGACCGGACGCCGGAGGACGTTCTCGAGTGGACCGGCGAGGAAGAGTACCGGCTGTTCGGGGGCTTCTTCGAGGGCGAGTTGATCGCCGTCGCCAGCGTCGTCGTCACGGACGTCCTCCACCACACCACTCACGCCTGGCTTTACGACCTCGTGATCGACGAACCACATCGTGGCGAGGGTCACGGAGCCGACCTCGTCTCCCACCTCGAGGTGTGGGCCGCCGACCGGGACCGCACTCACCTGACGCTCGCCTGCCCACTCGAGAAAACGGAGACGCACCGATTCTACGAGAAACAGGGGTACGAGAAGTGGGGGTACGTCATCGAGACCGAGCTGTGATCGCTCGCGTTCGGCCGAAGAATCGCTCTCGAGCGTGCCGTGAGCCGCGGGTTTAAGTCGGATCGAGCGGCCAGGCCGGCTATGGTCGAACTGGAGACGGAGACGGATCGCCGCGACGGCGTCACGCTCGTCAGGGGCCTCGTCACGAACACGCGAACGACGAGACAGCTGATTCGGCTCTCGAGCCGCCTCGACGGACCGACGTGGCCGCCACGGCGAGACGGAGCCAGGCCGGCGGAGTGGACCGACGGATGCTGGGAAGGCGTCGTCGAGCCGGGCCGGCGTCGCGGGTTCGGGTTCGCGACGCCGGCCGAGCCGATTCCGGAGCCGGTCGAACTCGTCACTGCGAGACGACCGGACGACGGCGAGCGCCGAGCGCCGGAAGCGGTGCTCGCCGATCTCGAGGATCACGCGCCGTCTCGACGGACCGTCGGCACCCCCACCGACAGATGATCGTCGCGGTCGCTGGCGGCAAGGGCGGCGTCGGCAAGACGACGGTCGCACTCAACCTCGCCCGCGAACTCGAGGCGGTCGCCGTCGACGCCGACCTCTCGACGGCGGACCTCCCACAGGGCGACGGACCGGGACTCCACGAGGTGCTCGCCGGGCGGGTCGATCCGATCGACGCGGTCGAACCGGTCGGGTCGACACGAGTCATCTCGTGCGGACGAACGCTCGTCGGCGCGCGGGCCGCCGACGTCTCCGAACTGGTACCGGCGGTCCGTCGACTCGAACGCAAGTCCGACCACGTCGTCGTCGACTGTCCGGCCGGCCTCGCACGGGACGTCGGCACCGTCCTCCACTGTGCCGACCTCACAGTCCTCGTGACGACTCCGGACCGATCGGCGCTGATCGACGCGTTCCGGACCCGAAAGCTCGCACTCGACCTCGAGACGCCGGTCGCCGCCGTCGTCCTCAATCGCTCGAGCGCCGAGAGCGAACGGATCACAGACCGCGTCGAGGCGACGTTCCAGGCACCGGTGATCGTTCTGGCGGAGCGATCGTCGATCGAAGACGCCCGGCGCGTCGGAAAACCCGTCCGGGACGTTCGCCCGAACGCGGCGGTACTCGAGGCGTTCGAGCGCGTCGCACGGACGATCGAGCGGTGTGACCGATCGGGGATCGGGTTCGGTCGGCGCTGACGTCGTGACCGCGTTCGATCGGTTCTCTCGTCGCTACCGGATCTCGCCCGGCTCGATTCGAGCGTCCGTCGCGGACCGCCCGAGATCGAGGTCCACCGTCTCGGTAAAGCGCCGCTCTCGTAGCTTCGGAAGCGAGAGCGCGTGTTCGACGCCGCCAGTGGTGGCGCCGGTAAAGGTTCGCAGCGTCGCAACGATGTCGACCAGCTGCATCGTCGTCGACCGATGGTCGGGAACGGGATCGTCCGACAGACAGTGGAGCACGGCGAGGCCGCCGGAGTCAGCGATTTCGTCGACGAGCGTGTTCAGAAACTCGAGGTAGGCCTCGTGGTCCGTTCGTTCGAGGGGATCCATCGAATCGACGACGAGGTTCGCGCCGTCGGGAAGCTTCGCGATCAGCTCCGTGGCGTCCTCGAGTCGGTTCTCACCCGTAATGCGTCGAACCGTCGGTGTGGCGCCATCAAGCGTCGGCTCGAGCGCTCGTCTGACGTTCCGTTTCGACCGGTTCGTCGTCAGATAGAGCGTTCCTCGCGTCTTCGCGACGTCCGCGAGGAGGTGTTCGGACTGGCTCGCCGGATCGGCGGTCAACGCGACGACCGAGCCGGCGGAGACGCCGCCGGCGAGTGCCGTATCGAGCGGACGGATCCCGGTCGGAAGCCGATCACCGTCGGATTCGACGTCGTGGCGGGAAATTTCTGCGGGTTCGTCACCGCGCAGTGTACCGGCGACGGCGTCGAACGCCTCACGAACTCCATCGGCCGCGAGGGGATCGTCGCGTTCGGGAATCGTCCCGAGGACGGGAACGCCGAGGCTCGACTCGACCGCGCCAGTCACGCCGTCGCTTCTCGTCACGACGGCGCCAGCGACGGGGATCTCGAGACGACGAGCCATCTCGATCGTTCGCCGCGATGCCCGTCGGCTGCGCTCGGTGTTCGTCGTTACGACGACGACCCGGTCGGCCGCACAGAGCGGGTCGGTGACGTCCGGTCCCGCACCGGACGGACAGTCGAGGAGGACGCGTGCGTCCACGCGAGCGAGGCGATCGAACGCTGCCTCGAGGTCGACCCGATCCGACGATTTCGGGGCGGTGAGGACGCTGGCGTCGACCTCCCCGGGCAGGGGGTGAGTTGCAGAGCTAACGTCGGAGCCGACGGCGTCCGCGATCGTCGGCGTTCGATCGACGTCGGCGACGACGTGGAGGTTCGGGAGCTGGCGATCCGCGTCGACGGCGATCGTCGGTTCCCCCGCGCGGGCGAACGCCTCGGCGAGGCCGGCCGTCACCGTCGTCTTTCCACATCCACCTTTCGCACCGGCGATGGCGATCATGCCGCCACTGGCCGCCCCTTCCCATTTGAATGTGCGGCCGCGTTTCGGAGTTGGTTCGACTGTCGTCGGCCGTTCGGTTCCGACGTGGCTCGTGTCCGCCCAACCGTTATGAACGAGGTCGTGGTCGATCGGGGTATGTCCCAGGAACTCAGGCAGGCCCGGACCGAACTCGAGAGCGCGGTCGAACGAGCGGACGACGACGTACGCGAGGATCTGCGCGAGACGGCCGCCGCGTTCGCCGAGTACGCGTCCGACGACGCCGATCCGGATCACGCCGTGTTCGACGAGCACCTTAACACGCTTCGGCAAGCCCGCAGACGAGCCACCGGTGACGTAGAAACCCAACTAGACCGGGCGCTCGAGCGAGCCGAAGAGTACCGCACGGGACTCGAGCAGGCCTGACGCGCTACTCGAGGCGATCTAAGACGGCATCACGTTCGTACGAAAGCGATAGCGAGCGCGAGCGACCGCGGCCGTCGACCTCCGTGTACTCGGCGTCGATCAGCCCGAGCTGGTCGAGTTTGTTGACGATTTCGGAGTAGCGCGTGTAGCCGAGGTCGGTCCGCTCGTGGAACCGTTCGTAGACGTCACCGGCCTGATCGCCGTCGTGGTGGGCGATCACCTCGAGCAGCGTGCGTTCGGTGTCGGCGAGTCCCGACAGCGACCGCGAGAGGTTGATGTACTTCGACTTCTCGTAGGCGTCCTCGACGTCCTGGCGTTCGACGGTGCGACTCGCGCGCATCTCGGCGTTCAGCCCGGCTCGCCGGAGCAGGTCGATCCCGACCCGGAGGTCGCCGCTGTCGGCGGTGAGGTCGGCGACGTACTCGAGGGTCTCTCGTGAGATGACGCCGTCGTTGAACCCGCGTCGGACCCGCTCGTCGAGGATGTCGACGATCTCGGGGCTGTCGTAGACGGGAAAGTAGACGTCCTCGGGGCGGAAGACGCTCTGGACCCGCGAGTCGAGTTCGTCGATCACGTCGAGTGAGGGATCGGAGGAGACGACGATGACGCCGATCTTCGCGCCGGGGTACTCCTCGTGGGCGCGCAACAGCGAGTACAGCGTATCGGAGGCCTCGTTCTCGTAAAAGAGGTAGTTGACGTCGTCGAGTGCGACGACTAACACCCTGTCCTCCTCGACGAGTTTTTCGGCGATCTGGCCGAACAGCTTCTTGAACGAGATCCCCGACGAGGGCGGCTCGTAGTCGAAGGTCCCCTCGAACAGCCGTGAGAACACCGAGTACCGCGTGGCGTTGACCTGACAGTTGACGCGAATGGTTCGGATCTCGCTGGTCTGGGCACCGATTTCGTCGAACAGTTTCTGAATCGAGGTGGTTTTTCCGGTCCCCGGCGGCCCCCGGACCATCACGTTCAACGGCCGCGAGCCCCGAACGGCCGGACGAAGCGCGTACGTCAGGCTCTCGGTCTGGCTCTCGCGGTGTTTGAACGTCTCGGGGACGTAATCGATCTCGAAGACGTGCTCGTTTCTGAACACGGACTCGTCCCACGACAACATCCCCCCCTCGGGGTCGTCTGCCATCACTTTCACCACGCTGTCGAAGCTACTTAGTTGTTCGCAGGGGACACGTCTTCGGCGAGTTCGACCCGGCGGTTCCGCGCTCGAGTTGGCCGGGTCGAACTGTCCGACGTGAACCGCCGTCGTAAACGGTCCGATATGTGCACGGCGAACTATCTCACAGCCACTTCCGTTCGAGTCGACGGCAACTCACTCGAACTTCTCGAGCAGCCGGTCGTAGAACTGCGGTGGCGACTCACCGGGAATCTCGCCGCCGTTGGCCGCGACGGACTCGCCGGCTTCGGTCGCCAACTTCTCGACGATCAACTCGGGCGTCGACCGGGCGAGGTGGTCTTTGACCGGCGAGCGATTCACCTCGAGTTCGCCGTCGACCAGCCCGACCGCTTCGATGCCGTCGACGGCTACGTCGAAGCCGGCCATCTCGCGGATCTCGCCCGCGAGGTGGGAGACGAACACCGCCGTCGCGCCGTTCTCCGCCAGGGCCTCGAGGATACCAGCGATGATCTTTGCCGACGCGCCGGGTTCGGTGATGCTCTCGAGTTCGTCGACGAGGACGAGCGAGCCCGCGCCGCGTTCGGCGAGCGTGGCGAACTCCCTGACCGTCGACTCGAACGCGCCGGCATCGAGCGTCCCCTGGGTCTTCGCGTGGTAGTGCAGCGCGTCGAACCGGCGCAACCGCACCCGGTCGGCCGGAACGGGGAGACCCATGTGCGCGAGGACGACGACGCTCGCGACCAGATCCAGCGTCGAGGTCTTCCCGCCGCTGTTGACCCCCGACAGTAGGGTGACCCCCGAGACGTCGTAGTCGACGGGATCGATCGCCGACCGCGGCTCGTCGAGCAACGGGGATCGACCGCCCTCGATCTCGAATCCAGCGTGGGGAGGGGCCGTATCCGATTCGTCGTCTCGGTCCCAGCCGAACGCCGGCATCGTACAGCCGAAGTCGTCGGCGAAGCGCGCGACCGCGAGTTCGACGTCGAGTTCGAGTGCGTCCCGGACGAGTCGACGCACGGCCCCGCGCTGGTCGGCGAGGTCGGCCGCGAGGTCGCGTTTGAGCCGACCCGCCCGGCGTTCTTTCGCTGCGGTCAGCTCCTCGCGCAGCCGGGAGAGCGGTTCGTCCTCCCGTTCGACCGGAAACGTCGGCTCGTCGCCGAAGATCCGGCGGGCGATCTCGGCTTCGCCCTGATCGAGCGAGAGCGCCTCGATCAGGTGCTCGCGAGCCGCCTCGACGGCTGCCGCGTACTCGTCAGCCAGCTCCCGCGAGAGCAGCGAGTCGATGCCCGCGCCGCGTTCGACCAGCGAGAGCAGGTCCGAGCCCTCGATCGTCACGTCCTCCTCGCGGATCGCCTCGCGCAGGTGGTCGTTTGCGACGCTCTCGGCCGTGCTGACCGCCGCGTCGAGGTCGTCAACCGCCGTCGCGAGCCGGTCGAGTTCGTCGTCGCCCGCAACCGTACCGTCCGCCTCGAGCCGAGAGAGGGCGTCCTCGAGCGCGGCCAGATCGCAGTCGGTCTCGAGGTTCGCGGCGCGGTGGACGGCGACGGCCGCCGCGATCGGGTCGTGGTTTCGCGCGAAAAAGGCCAGCGGACGCTCTGGGACGATCTCGGCGGGGTTCTCGAGGGCGTCGGGTCTCACCCGGACGTCGCCCTCGACGGTGACGCCGGCGAACGACTCGTCGATGGCGATCACCGTCGAGTACCCCCGGGCGAGTTCGGCCAGCCCCTGGGCGTCCTCGACGACCTCCACGGAGAGTTCCGGAATCGCCTCGCGGGCCTCGCTGTACCGTTCGGCGTCGGTCGTCGCCAGACACCGCTCGCGGACGCGGACGTCGCCCGGCTTCTCGAGCGGTTCGACGCCACGGAGCGCCTCGAGGATCGCGTCGTCGGGGTCGCGCTCGAGCGCCTCGCGGGCGAACTCGCGGACCTCCTCGATTCGCGATCGGCGCGAACTCGGGTAGAACGTCTCGAGGCGCTGGGCGGCGTAGTCGGTGACCGTCCGCTCGGCGAACAACCCGAGCAGATCGCGGTAGATCTCGCGGGCGCGATCAGTCGCGAGAAACCCGCCTGGATCGTCGTGTTCCCGACGAATCGCGCCGCGGGCGATCCTGGCCGCTCGTCCCTGGGGGATTCCCGGCGCGCTCGCGATCGTCGCCACGTCGCCGGTCCGCAGCGCCCGCTCGGGGTCGTCGAGTTCGGCCAGCGCACGGGCCGTCTTCTCGCCGACGCCCGGAATCGACTCGAGGTCCATCTTCTCAGGCAGCGTATCAAACCGAGACGAGAAAAAGCTCCCGCCCCGCTTTTGCCGCTCGAAGTAGTACCGGAAAACGTGTCAACCAACGCACTCGAGTACCACGAACGGACGAAACACTCGCCGAAGAGCGTCCGGTCGGGCGGTCGCGGACTGAACTTCGAGAACAAGCCCACGCCCTACAAGGAGTACGTCGATCGGCCGTCGGTCGCGATGGCCGATCGAATTCGTCCGCCCCAACAGCCGGCGCTCTCGGCGATCGCTGAGCCGACCTCCGACGGCCGCCTCGAGAGTGCCGGGGCGAGCCGGGACGGAACCGAACCCACGAAACCCGACCTCGAGGCGCTCACGACCCTCTATTACTACGCCGCGGGTATCACGAAGACGATCGAGCGCGGCGGCCGCCCGATCCCGTTTCGGGCTGCGGCGACGACGGGAGCGCTCTACCACGTCGACCTCTATGCGGTCTGTACCGACCTCGAGGGGCTCGCGGCCGGCGTCTACCACTTCGATCCTCGGACGCTGTCGCTCGACGTGGTACGCGAGGGCGAGTACCGGGACGTCCTCGCGAGGGCGACGAATCACGAGGGCGTCGCGGACGCCCCGCTGTCGATCGTCGCCACGTCGACGTGGTGGCGAAACGCCTGGAAGTACGGGGATCGAACCTTTCGCCACGCGTTCTGGGACTCGGGAACGACGCTCGCAAATCTGCTTTCCGTCGCCCACGCCCTCGAGTACCGCGCCGAGATCGTTACCGGCTTCGCCGACGAGCCGGTCGCCGACCTGATCGGCGTCGATCCGGCCCGCGAAGCGCCCCTCGAGATCGTCCCGATCGATGCCGGCGATGGCCTCTCCTCGAGCGACGGCGCTCACGGCGTCGATCCGATCGACCCCGAGACCGCCCCGCTCTCGCCGAACGAACGGGAGTTCCCGCTGATCTACGACGCCTGGGCGGCCGGAACGGTCGCAGACGGTGATGACGCCAAATCGTGGCGGTCCGGCCGATCTGCAGATGAAACGGCACCCGTCGGCACGCGAGAACCCGGCGACGGGGAACGGGTTCCGCTCGAGCCGGTCGGCCACGAGACGGCCTCGAGTCGCCCGCTCCACCGGACGATCCGGCGTCGCGGTTCGTGCCGGGAGTACGACCGCGAGCCGATCAGTTTCCGGAAACTGTCGACCGTGCTCGATCGCGCCGTCCGCGGCGTTCCGATGGACGTTCCGCGCGGCGGCCCACTCGGGGACAGTGCCGACGGCGACGGCACGGACGGCGGCAAACCGTCGCTCTCGTTCGTCGACCCCTATCTGATCGTCAACGGCGTCTCCGGACTCGAGTCCGGCAGCTATCGCTACCATCCCGAAGCGGGTGAACTCGAGTTGCTCCAGGAGGGAGAGTTCCGGCGGGAGGCGAGTCACCTCGCGCTCGACCAACGCCTCGGCGGCGACGCGGCCGCCTGCATCTACTTCCTCGCGGATCTCGAGGCGGTCATCGACGCGTTCGGTGACCGGGGGTATCGGGTCGCACAGCTCGAGGCGGCTGTCACGGCGGGTCGGCTCTATCTCGGAACGTACGCCTACCTGGAACTCGGCGGCACCGGCTTGACGTTCTACGACGACGTCGTCGCCGACTTCTTCGCACCCCGGAGCGAGGGACAGACGCCCATGTTTCTCTACACGATCGGGCGGCCAGCCCCATAATTCAGTTACTGAACGACACTTATATTCGGTCAGAAGATATCAGGTTGTATAGGATCTATAGTGAATAAAACCGGTAGCAGTTCCTCGTTGGTCTCGAAATTCGTGCTCTTGGCTATCGAGGTTCTAAGCGTTCTCCCGATCGTGCTCTCTGCTGGTGTTGTCGTATACCTGTCGGCGGACGCTGGAGTTCATCATCTGGACAGGAAGTTTGTTGTCTATGTCATTCTTATTTGGACGGCAATCGGTTCGATCACTATTCTCGTCGTGGGTGGAGTGTCGATGATTCGGCACGTACACGGCGGCTTTACGGTGAGCCAACTCGTCGTCAGGTTGCTGCTCGTATTCATTGGAGGATTCCTGCTCATTGCTCTCGCTGTACAGGGGTACTTCGACCAGAGTACGGTACGGGGCCTGATTTACGCAGGGGGGATTCTGGTTATCGGTTCGTCCATCGGCATCACTGTCCACGTTCTGGTCCAGGCTGTGAGGATGCTCTCAGAATTATGATCGTCGCACCGTCGTTCGACGGATCACCTGCTCATACTGTCGGATACAACGACGTGAAGACGATCGGTCTACTGGGGCCGCCACTACGGGTGATGGCCCCGAATTCACGATCGTCGTCGTACTGACTGCTGTCCAGGAGTATCAGACACTCGTTCGGAGACCGCTCAAGGCATCACGCTGCACCGGTGTACACACCGCACAGCTCACGGGTCACTGCGTTCGCCGTTCCGCGGTTCTCCCTCATGGTTCGAAAATCGAAGATTTTCGTCATCACGAACGACCGCTGGTCGTTCGAACGACTCCGTTCGCTCCGAACCGCGCTCGCTTCGAACCGCGCTTCCATCTGGCGATCAGGTGTGCAATGACGTGGGGTGGCTCCAGCAGCGTCGACAGTCGTCCGCGAGCCCTTGCGCGAGACGGCGGTGGCGTTATCCCGTTGGCTCCGGTAGGACAGGTATGGTACTCAAACGACTACTCGGCTCGAAGGCGACCCGGTCGCTGACCGTCTTCTCGGTGCTCGCGGAGGCGAAACGGGCGTTCGCTCGCGGCCGCCGAACGCGCGGGCTCCTGTTGCTCGGCGTCGCCGTACTCGCCTGGAAGTGGACCGTCGTCGGACTGGTCGCACAGGGGCTGGTAGGCGTGCTCCGTCGGGGTGGCTCGAGCGCCTCGAGTTCGGCGTAGACTCGAGCCAACGGACAACTGACGCACAGATCGAAACCAAAATTCGACACTCGGCCATCGTCGTCCGATCAGCCGCCGTTTTGGCCGCCGAATTCCGCCTCCTCGAACTGCTCGTTCGCCAGTTCGTCGATCACATCATGGCTCTCCGCTTCGTTCTCGCTATTCAGATAACTCGAGTGAGCACCCAGGCTCGCGACCGACACCCAGGACCGCCCGGTAGCGTTTTTCCGCCGGAGACCGTACGACGATCCGATGAGTTCGCCGGCGCTGACCGTCGTCCGCAACGAGGTCGATTCCGACTGCGAGTACCACTGTGACGCCCTCGCGAGCAACGTTTCGGGCGCTCGCGAGGTCGATTACCCCGCGGGCGAGCGGCCGAACCTCAAGGCTGTCGACGGCGTCGTCCTCACCGGAAGCACGGCGGGGGTCTACGAGCGCGACGATCGCCCCTGGATCGACGAACAGGAGGAACTCGTCCGAGAACTCGTCGAACGAGAGATCCCGACGCTGGGCGTCTGTTTCGGCCACCAGATCGTCAATACGGCACTCGGCGGGACCGTCGAACACGTCGGGACAACCTGCCGGCCCGTCGCGGTCGAGTTCGCCGACGACCCGCTGTTCGAGGGTGTCGACCCGGTCGTTCCCGTCGCCCACGGCGATGTCGTGACCGAGCCTGCCGAGGAGATGGCGGTGATCGCCTCGACGGACTACTACCCGGCGTTTGCCACACGTCACCGCGAGGCACCGCTGTGGACCGTCCAGTTCCACCCCGAGTTCACGGCCGACCACCGCGAGCGCCTCGCGTCCGAGTACGATTGGACCGAAGACGAGTACGGGTTCGAGGCGATGAACGCGACGCGCGTCTTCGAGAATTTCGAGCGGATCGTCGCCGAACGGACGGCGACCCCGGAGACGAAACGGTAGCACTCCGTTGGGACGATACTCGCTCGTCGACTACGCCTCCCGATACGTGTGCTCGACCCCACGAACGTCGTCGATCGCCGTCTTCACCGCCCGAAGCGTCGCGTCCTTCGAGAGCGTTCCCGTATCGATCACCAGGTCGTAGACCGAGAGATCGGTAATGTCGATTCCGTAGTACTCTCGATACCGGTCGGCGTCGCTTCGCTCGCGCTCGCGAAGTTCTGCGGGCGTCTCCTCCCGGTCGTCTAGCCTGTCCGCACGAACCTCGAGGGGTGCGTCGAGCCAGACTGAAAGCGTCGCGCGGCCGTCCGCGTGCCAGCCCGCGAGCCGGGATTCGACGACCAGTCCCTCCCCCGCTGGCTCTCGATTCCCCTCGAGGTGGGCGTCGATGGTGGCCTCGAGTCGACGATCCAGTTCGCGGTCGATCGAGGGGTCCGACTCGGCGACGGCGGTGAACTCCGAGGCGGACATGTCGCGCTCGGCGGCGAGTTCTCTGAAGACGTCGCCCCCGTTTATGACCTCGTAGCCGTACGCCATCGAGAGCAGTTCGGAACACGTCGTCGTCCCGGCCGCGGGCGGCCCGGATAGCGTGACCAGTGGCGAGGTACCCATGCTACCAGTACGTGGTCGACGCCGTTATCGTTTCCCTCGGTGACAATCGGTGCCGCGCGGGGGAAGAAAGAACGGCCCGGCTCGCGTTCACTCGTCTTCGATTGTAACCGACTCGTCGACGCGGAGTCGTTTCCCGCGGTCGGTCTCTGGAGTCCGCGCGATGATCATCAGCGTGTAGTAGTGGTCGAAGGCGTCGGCGTCGGCCCACGCCGGAAACGTCTCCCGGCGCTTCTCGACGAATCGCTCCTGAAACGCCTCGATCGGGTCGCCCGTCTCCGGATCGCGGGCGGGAACGACGCAACGACCACAGGGCGTCACACCCTCGAGTCGAACGTCGCCGGCCTCGAGCGCCGGTGCGTCGTCGCCGACGATCCGATCCTCCCAGAACGCCGGCACGTCCGAAATCTCGACGTTCGCGCGGAGCCGTCGCCGTGCGCCGTCGACGGACATCCCGTCGAACCACGAGGCGACCTCGCGGAGGGAGGCGGTGCTGATCACCGACGGTCCCATCTCCCGGCGGTCGACGAAGCCCAGCGAGCGATCGCGCTCGAGCGTCAGGTCCTCGTCGACGTAGTCGCCGAACCAGACTTCAGCCCGCTCGCGGTCGGCGTCCGACTCGAGGTTGAACCGCCGAGTGTCGCCGCCGGGTGCCTCGACGACGAGTTCGCGGGTATCGGGGTCGAAGTCCGTCGAGAGTTCGTGGATTTGCGGTGTTCGCTTGCCGTTGATCACCCCGCCCTCGCCGTCGAACAGGGCGAACTCGCGGTCGTACGAAAGCGTCCCGCCCTCGAGGACGGTCGCCGCCTCGAGGTCGATACCGTCGAGTCCCTTGACCGGATAGACGGTGAGCCGGTCGATTCGTGCCATCGGCTCTGTCTTTCCCATCAACTCACGTATAGCTACTCGTTCGGATGCAGTTCGTCTCGTACGGACTACGATGCGTCGGTCTCGACCGACCGCGCACCGACGGGCGATCGACCGGTACTCAGTCGCCCCAGACCGTATCAGTACTTGTGTTCGCTAGGAGCGAGCTCGAGGGCGTCGTAGAACGCCCGGTCGATTCGGTCGCGATCCGACTGCCACGCGTCGAACGCGGCGCGGTCTGCCGGGTAGGCGTCGTACTGCCGTTCGTACTCGGAGACGTAGCGGCGGGTCGTTCTGACCCCGCGGACGGCGTCGTACAGCTCTCCCGCGCTCACACCGAGTCGGTCCAACGTTCCCTTTCGATACTCCGAGACGAAGTTCTTCAGCACGCCGGTAGCCACGAGCGCCTTGCTCGAGAGGTTATCGACCTCCCTGGCGGTGCCGACGATCTCCCGAAGCTCCG
This sequence comes from Natrialba sp. INN-245, assembly GCF_009807105.1. Lineage (NCBI taxonomy): Archaea > Methanobacteriati > Methanobacteriota > Halobacteria > Halobacteriales > Natrialbaceae > Natrialba > Natrialba sp. INN-245. The sequence goes on from NZ_WUBV01000063.1 coordinate 146,095, forward strand.
CCTCGGGGAGCAACGCGGTGACGGCCCGGAGGACGCTCACGTCGATCGAACTCGCGGCGACGTTGTAGGCGTCCCACGAGGCGAGTTTCGCCGCCTCTCCGTGCTCGCGGTACAGCCAGCGGTTGTGCTCCCACAGGCCGTCCTCGGAGACGTCGCCGTCCTCGATAGCCTGGACGGCGGCCCGCCCGGCGGAGTAGCCGGAGTAGGCCGCGCCGCGGATGCCTTTGCCCGTGATCGGATGGGTCGTCCCCGCCGCGCCCCCCGCGGCCAGGTAGCCGGGCGCGACCATCGAATCCAGCGGTCGACGGAGCGCGATCGACGATCCGAGTTTGTTCTTCCCGTCGAACTTCTCGGCGACGTCCGCATCCTGAAACTCGGGGCGGTTCTCGACGTCGCGGCGCAGGCGGTCGACGAGCGGAATCGGCTCCTTGTTCATCTGAAACCCCAGGCCGACGTTGATCTGCGTCGGCGTGCGCGGGAAGTACCAGATGTACCCCAGTTCCTCGAGCGGTTTCCCGACGATGGCGTCGTGATACGATACCGGCTCCTCGGTCTCGATGATCTCGCGGTAGGCCGACCCGAAGTGAGTGTAATGGGGCATCTCGAACGTCGAGTCACCGGGCGTATCGAGCCCCTCGAAGTCGACCATATCCTGCAGGATCGACTGTGCGCCCGCGGCGTCGACCACCACGTCACACTCGTAGGTAACCGGCTCGCCCTGTCGAATCGCCTCGACGCCGGTGACCCGACCGTTCTGGAGCACCTCGTTGACAACCGTGTCGTAGTGTTGCTCGACGCCGCAGTCAGCGGCCTGCTCGAGCAGTCGCTGGCCGAACTCGTAGCGGTCGACGACGTTACTGCTCGTCTCGTAGGGCAACACCTTTCGGACGTCGAGTTGTTCGTCCCAGAACTCGATCCGGTCGATGTTGTTGTCGACGAGCACCGACTCGTCGTCGGCGATTGCGTCCATGTCGATCGGCCCCGGATAGTCACTCGGGTTTCTGGGACTTTTGATCGCGTCGCCGCAGGCGATGAATCCGCCTCGTTCACGTGGTTTCCGCTCCAGTTGGACGACGTCGAGTCCTGCGGCCGCTGCGGTTGCCGCCGCGAAACAGCCCGCTATTCCGCCTCCGACGACGACCACGTCGTGTTGGTTGTCCCCCATTGGGTTCCGTCTATGGGTTCGAAAATGGGGAACCTAACTCTTGCTCTTGCGGTGAAGCCGTCGAAGCGATTGCCCGATCGCGTCTGGTCGAGTGGAGCAGATCGCGAGAGTGCGTCGGACGGTCGTCGTCCCCGCTCGACGCGAGAGGAGAATCGGAGTCCCGCCGTATCTCACCAGCGGTGGTGGACGTGCTCGGAGACGAACTCCTCGTAGACGTCCCTGACAGCGCCGTGGACGCGGTTGGAGAGCGGGTCGAGCTCCGACGCCGTCGCGTTGGCCCGGACGTGTTCCGGCGACGTCGTGCCGGGGATAACCGTCGAGACGGCCTCGTGGTCAAGTATCCACCGGAGCGTTAGCTCGGCCATGGTCAGCCTCTCGGGTACGTGGGGCTCGAGCGCCTCGACGGCGTCGTGGCCCGTCTCGTAGGGGACGCCGGCGAACGTCTCGCCGACGTCGAACGCCTCGCCCTCGCGGTTGAAGTTGCGGTGGTCGTCCTCGGGGAACGTCTGGCCGCGCTCGAGGGCACCCGTGAGCAGCCCCGAGGCGTAGGGCACTCGGACGATGACGCCGACGTCTTCCCTGCGAGCGCGCTCGAAGAACAGCTCCTTCGGACGCTGGCGGAACGGGTTGAAGATGATCTGGACGGTGTCGATCACGTCGTACTCGATCGCCTTGAGCGCCTCCTCGACGCGCTCGACGCTCACGCCGGCGTTCGCGATCCGATCCTCCGCGACGAAGCGCTCGAGCGCCTCGAACGTCGAGGGCTGGTAGTAGGCGTCAGTGGGGGGACAGTGCAACTGGAGGAGATCGAGCGTCTCCTGGCTGAGGTACTCGTGGCTTCGGTCGACGAACGGCGAGAGATCGTCGTAGGCGTACCGGTCGGCCTCGTGGGGGTCGAGGCGGCGACCTGCCTTCGTGGCGACGAAGACGTCGCCGGAGACGTCACGCTCCTCGAGAACGTGGGCGATGTGGCGTTCGCTGCGGCCATCGCCGTAGACGTCCGCGGTATCGAGGAAGTCGATGCCGGCGTCGAGAGCAGATCTGACGACCGCTCGCCCGGTCTCGTCGGAGACCTCGCCCCAGGAGCCGCCGATGTTCCACGTGCCGAGGCCGACCTCCGAAACCGTCCGTCCCGTCGAACCGAGTCGTCGGTGGTTCATGGTGGTTCGTTTCAGCGAGACGACCGTATGCCTTGCCCTGGAGGCAACGCGTGGGCCGCACTCACCCTGATACGGATTGCTGTAACTATTTACCGGGGCAACCGCAAGGCGAGGCGCGGTTGCCCCGATAAGGACTTACAGCAGTCAGTATGAATCCAACCCGTCGCCGCCGTTCGTGTAAATCGGAGACCCGTAGTCGCGACGGCGATACTGGAGTGATCGGATGGAACTAGCGAATTAGCGAGTAAAACGGGCTAAAAAGCGGTTTCTGGGAACCGGTCGTCACCTGCAGGCTACACTACTTTGCCACCGTTCCCGGTAAGGACGGTCGATGAGTCACACAGACGATACCGACGAGACCACATCGGTCGAGGTCGGTGCGGTAAACCAGCTGTTTCAGGACGTGACGTTCCCACTGACGACCGAGGAGCTACTGGTGGAGTTTGCGGACGTCGAGATCACCTATCCGCACGAGTCGGACACGTTGCGAACGATTCTCGAGACCTCGGGCCACGAGACCTACGAGAGCCAGAACGAACTCGAGCTGGCCGTTCTCAACGGTGTCAGGCGAGACGCCGTGGGACGACCGCACTACAGTGATCGCGGGGACAGCCCCCACGACACCGACGAGGTCATGCGGACCCAACAGTCGTTCTGAACGCATCCTCGCCGCCTCTCGCAGATCAACGAGACCACGTCACGAAATCCGTTGACGGCCCAAGAGGTGCCCCTCTACTGCCGCGAGCGGATCGAACGGGCGTTCGACGCCCTCGGTGCGGAACCCGATATGCGACCCGATCCGGAATCGGGGTCAGACGATTCCCGTGATGAAGGCGATCCCCATTCCGACGAGGACCACTGCGGTGATCGCCGGTAGGTACAGGGTAAGCCGTTCGATCCGATCGCGGTGGCGTTCATACCCCCCGATCAACAGCAGCGTCGGGACGACGATTGCGACGATGACGGCAATCGAGTAGACGAGCATCAACTCGAGACAGGCCGCCGTTCCGACACAGATCGCCAGAATCTGTACCGGTTCCTCGTGAGCGAACCCGAGCAGGAGCGCCGTCGTTCCGAGCGCCATCAGGCCGCGCTCTGCGTGTTCTTCGCTCAAGTGCTGGTGGCCGCTGCCCGGTAACGCGTGACGAATGCGCGCGAGCAGTCCTGGATCGGCGTGAGCGCCGTGGTGTTCACCGCCGTCGGTGTGGTGAGGATCGTGGGCGTGTTCGCTCACCGTGTGTTCGTCGGCGTGGTGGTGAACGTCGTGTTCGTGGTGACTGTGTTCGTCGCCGTGATCGTGGCTGTGTTCGTCGCCGTGATCGTGGCCACCATCGTGTTCGTGTGCGTGGCCGTGCCCGCCGTTCCGATACTCGTGAATCCCGAGAAGAATCAGGAGCGTACCGGCGACGTATCGAAGCCACGGACCCTCCGCGAAGGCGGCGAATGCGCTGAACCAGAAATACGCGAACACGAGCGCGACGCTGCTGACGAGGTGACCGATTCCGAGGATCAACGCGGCGATCAGCCCGTACAGGAAGCGCCGATCACGGTTGAGCGCGTACGTCGCCGCGATCGGCCAGCCGTGGTCAGGAAGAACGCCGTGGACGAACCCGATGAGAACGACGCCAGCCACGAGCCCCAAATCCATACCGAACTACCCGATTTGGAGCCTCTTACGGGTTGTTATGGGCGGAATATCCCATTCGTAATACGGCTACTAAGAGTTGGTAACTCGAGTGGAGACAGTAACAAGCGTTGGTTCGAAACGGGAAGACGTTGTGAACTCATCGGGAGTATCGGAGACGCTCATACGGTTTCCTGTCAGTCAGTACCGGCACACCCGCGACCCGGGTGGTGGGTTCGCCGGGACATCCGGACAGGAATGCGTATCAGAGAGACGGAACACGGGAGCGAACGACGTGAACGAGTCGAGGACCACGAAACACTCGGTTGGCGACGATACAGCGTATCATAGGGATTATCGTAGGAGTTCATCGTTTCCCAGTGAAGAACCGAAAGACAGTGCCGAAAGAGAGGATTCGAAACCGGTGGTTGGCTACGATAATCCCTATCAGTTCCCGTCGCCGTACTCGTACTCCTTCTCGGGATCTCGGACCCCCTCGGTTCGCGAACCGACCCACGCCCCGAGGGCAAGCCCGTAGACGAGGTGACCGGCGTGAAACAACGCGAGTTCGTCGCCCTCGAGTCGGATATCGAGGAGCTCTTTCAACATAACCTGGGAACCGAACGCGGAGAGCGCCATTCCGTAAACCGACCCCCAGACCAATCCGCGTTGTTCGGCTTCGATCGAGCGTTCGGCGTCCAGAAGCGCGAAAAGGCCGCCGAAGAGGGCACCCGCCTGCACGCCGTAAAGGACGTGTAAGGCGAGTCCGGCGATCGGGTGCTCCTCAGGATCGCCACCGGAAACGTACTGCGCCCAGAAGTTCGCCGACGGCGGCAGGGACCGCATGATCGGCAGCCGGAACGCGGTCATGATGAGTGTCGCGACGAACCCGGCTTGCAGCCCGCGGACGGTCGCTCGAGCGGCGTGTTCGGCGCGCGATTCGGCCTCGATACTCGGAGGAGGGTCGTCGGCTCCGCGGGACGACCGCAGTCGTTGGAATCGATCGGATACGGACATCGTGGTCTCGAAGGACGACCTACTACGGAGTCGGACTTAACCGTCGGGGATGACGATTACGGCACGACCGGGTCAATCCGACGGACAGCCAAGGTGATTCGACGGACGGACGCCTGCGGCCGTCGGAACGGGCCACGACCGTGGCAACCTGACGGGAGACGGGGAGTATTTACTACGAGTCGTGTAACACCCACTATGAATTTCGGACTGCTCAGTACGGCAGGGATCGCCCGGAAGTCCTTCCTGCCGGCGATCGAGGCGACCGACCACGGGGTGACGGCGGTTGCCTCCCGCGACGGCAATCGGGCACGATCGTTCGCCGAGAAGCACTCGATCGACGCACACTACGACGAATACGAGGCGGTGTTCGACGCCGACATTGACGCGGTCTACGTCCCGCTTCCGAACGCACACCACGCTCGATGGGCGAAGCGGGCGGCCGAAGCCGGCGTCGACGTCCTCTGTGAGAAACCGCTGGCCGCCGCCGCCGCCGAAGCCCGCGAGGTCGTCGACTACTGTGCCGAGCGCGACGTAACGCTGATGGAGGGATTCATGTACCGCTACCATCCTCGAACCGAGCGCGCGATCGAACTCGCCGACGAGGAACTCGAGGACGTCTGTTCGGCGACGGCGGCGTTCAAGTTCCCGCTGTTCGGTGCCCCCGACGACATTCGCCTCTCGTCCGAACTGGCCGGCGGCAGTTTGATGGACGTCGGCTGTTATGCCGTCTCGGCGGTCCGGCAGTTCCTCGGCGAACCGGACCGGGCGTACGCGTTTACGGCCGACTCGAAAGACGCGGGCGTCGACACCGAACTCGCGGGAGTCCTCGAGTACGAAAGCGATGCGTCCGCACGCGTCGCCTGCGGATTCGACACACAGACGGTCCAGCGCTACCGCGTCGAGGGGGCGAACGGCTGGATCGAGGCCAGAGACGCGTTCAACCCCTCGAGTCAGCCGGTCGAACTCGAGTACCGAATCGACGGTCGCCACGGCGTCGAGACGTTCGATCCCGTCGATCAGTACCGACTCGAGATCGAGGAGTTCGTCGCGAGCGTCGAGGCGGGCCGCCAGCCCCGAACCGGCGGGGCGGAGGCGATCGCAAACATGGCGGTTATCGATGCGCTGTCCGAGAGCGCCGAGAGCGATCGACCGGTCGAGGTCTAATCGACGGGCCCGGCTGTCCGGTTGGCAGCAAGCGGCTACTGTCGGATAACGCATCTGTTGGCATCCGTTCCGGCGGCTACCCACGACGGGGCCACCCTCTCCGAACTCGAGTGATATCTCTTCGATCGGTCGGAACGACGAAGTTCGCTCGTACGCCCGTCCAGAATATAACCTTATTAGAGACGAAAAACCTTCCACTGATGATATTCCTGAGTTATCAGTCGGGAATATTGCACAATACGATATGAACGTGACTATTGGAAAGATATACCCCATCGATGGACGCCGACGTGCCGCCCGAGTGGGACACCGAAGCGTGTCGGGCGTACACCCCCGCCGACACGGATCGAGAACTTCAGTATCGAACGTATCGTCACGTCTCGGGTGATCTCCGTCTGAAAGTCGCTCCAGCTTCTCTCAATGGTGACGACCACCCAGGATACACGCTGACGGCGACGTGTTACCCCGGCCTCGATTTCGCCGAGACGCTCCAGGTCAGAACCGTCCTCACCTTCGATCGGTGTGAACACATCACTCGCACGTTTATGGACCTCTTTGCCGCACGCTACGACGGCCCAGGGTCGCTCGAGGACGCCGTCGACTACGCCTACGAGCGGACACGAGATCACCGGTGACGTGGTTGGAGATCGCGTGTGACAGCAGTCCGTATCAGACGTATTCAATCCGAGGCCTACTCCCGACCGACCCACTTCAGAATCAGCAACGTCCCCTCGAACAGACAGATCATCGTGATCGCGACGAGAATCGGTGCCATCCCGGTCGGATCGAACGCGAACATAAACGAGAGACCGAGAAAGCCCGCCCAGAAGTACAGTCGCTTGTCGGCGAGCCACCGTCGAGTCGTGACGCCCATCATGATCGCGAGCATAATGAACAACGGGATCTGGAAGACGACCGCAAGCAAGCCGGTGAGCGTGATGATCATGTCGAACGTCTCGCCGAGTGCGTACGCGATACCCGCACTCCCCTCAGCGTAGAACGTAAAGTACTGGAAGAGAATCGGCAAGACGAGTACGTACGAAAACAGCATGCCGACGCCGGCGAGAACGACACTCGTCGGTACCGCCGCGAGGTAGTACTTGCGCTCGTTGGGGTACAATCCGGGACGCATGAACAGATAGCACTGATAGACGAACACCGGGAGCCCGATCAGGATACCCAGTAGCGCCGAGAGCTTGATCCGGGTCAGCCACAGCTCGAGCGGGTGATAGACGTGTGGTGGCGGCACCTGGTCGATCTCGTACGGGAAGACGTTGAGCCAGATGTACTCGATCGCCTGCGAGGCAAACAGCAGACCGATCGCCGTTCCAGCGGAGGCAAACAACAAGACGACGGCGAACCGAAGCACCATCTCCTCGATGTGATCCGCCAACGGCATCTCCTGGTCGTCCGGCGGCGTCGAGATTCCGCCAACGTCGTTGTCCGGGTCTGGAAACTCCGGATCGCCCGGCTCCGGTTCGTGACCGCCGCCGACGACGCCCTCTCCGTCGGTCTCGAGTGGAGGGTCCTCGTCCGCCGCGTCGTCCGTGGTCGTCGGTTCGGTATCCGCCGGCTCGTCCGCCGCGTCGTCCACTTCGATCGGCTCGTCCGCATTTGCATCGGTTTCCGAACGCGGCGGCTCGTCGGGGGTTTCGCGTGACTCCGCGGGAGTCTCCAACTCCCCCTCCTCCGGCGGCTCCTCCGACATCTATCGAGATATAGATAGGCCGCCAGTTATAGGCCTTTTTCTTACGAGCACTGAGAGAGAGTGACAAGGGAAGGGCGGTTCGTTCGCCCGAACAGTCGTATCCTACTCGAAAGGTTGATAACCGGATGTCAGTTACCCAGAGACAGGAAATGAGTTCTGCCGTCGGTGAGGATACCATCCAGACCGTCGCGGCGGGTCGGGAAACCCTCGGTGCGCTGCTCTCGAGCGTGCAGACACATCTGCAGAAGGTGTTCATCGTCTTCGTGATCGGCTTCATGGGCTCGTTCTACGCTCTGCGAATCTGGATCTGGGACTTCCTCGAGGCGACGGCAAAAGCCGAGATGCAGCCGTACGTCGCCGATTCCACAGACCTCATCACGCGAACCCCGTTCGAGGTCATCCTGTTACAGGCCAAAATCGGCATCTTTGTCGGGATTCTCGTCGCGATTCCCGCCCTGCTGTATCTCTCCAGAAACGCGTTGCGACGACGCGGGTACGACAGTGTCGTTCCCATCTCGAAGCTGTATCTGGCGGGGTTCGCGACGAGTGCGATCGTCCTGTTCTGTGCCGGCGTCGTCTACGCCTACGGGATCTTCTTTCCGTATGCCTTCGACTTCCTGGCGTCGAACGCCGTCCACGCGGGCGTCAAACCTAGCTTCGGCATCACGGAGTTCACCGAGTTCATCGCCCTGTTGACGCTGTCGTTCGGGCTCGCCGCCCAGCTTCCGTTGCTCATGGGCGTGCTTTCGTACACCGAAATCGTCCCCTACGAGACGTTCCGGGACAAGTGGCGCCACGCAGTCGTCGGCGTCACCGTCTTCGGCGCGCTGTTTTCCCCGCCGGATCCGTTTACGCTCATCATGTGGGCGATGCCGATGGTCGCGCTGTACATCTTCAGCCTCGGTCTCGCCAAGGTCGTCACGAACGTGCGTCGACGCGGCGCCGCCGAAACCGACGGCAACGGCGCCGAGCACATCAAGTGGCTCGTCCTGCGGTTCGCTGCCATCCTGACTGTCGTCGCCGTCGCCACCGCATCGGTCGTCAATCAGGGCGGCTTCCAGTATATGGAAGAGTCGGTCTACCCCCACTTCCCGGCGATCGTCCGGCCGGACAACGGCGGCAGCCTCGAGGCGATCGCCCTCGAGTACGGCCTACTCGGTGACGCCGCGGTTGGGGTCGCCATCGCCGCTGGCGTCGGCCTCCTCATCTTGCTCGGCTACACGGTCCGCGTGTTGCAGGCACCGGTGTATCCCCGCGAGGACGACATCCGGCAAGCGGACGACCCCGACGACGTCGACTTCGAGACGCTCGCAGCCGACGACGTCGAGGACGTTCCCGCGCCAGTCTTCCTCGCGATGGACGAAGAGGAGGCCCTCGAGTACTCCCGGGAAGCGATGTACGACGACGACCGGGAGAAGGCGAAGGCGATCTTGAACCGGTTCGACACGCTCCAGGAGGAGGCCGCCGAGGCGGAGGCTGCCGGAGACGGCGACTCGGACGTCGGCGATGCGAGTTCCGGTGGACCGGCCTCGAGCGCCCAGGCCGACGACGAGGACGACAGTGTCTTTGCGAGCACCGCCGCTGGGATGCTCGATCCGTTCACCGAAGAGGAGACGACCGAAGACGACATCGGCGGCTACGCTTACGACATCGCGTTCGTCTTCAACAGCCTGACCTCGAAGATGTTCCGTATCGTCGGCCTGTTCATGATCGTCATGGGCGGGACGTTCTTCTGGCTCTACAGCGGCGGACTCGGGCGGGTCCTCGAGACGTTCCTGGCCCGCGTTCCGGACGAAGTCCTTCGGGAGGTCGCGCTCCGAAACGGCGTCGACCCCGTCGGGCTGACGTTCCAGGAACTCGTCATGCAGATGGACATCGTCATCGCGCTCCACCCGGTCGAGGTCCTCATCTTCGAGGTGAAGGTGAGCGTGCTGGCGGCGATCGTCGCCGTCTTGCCGTTAGTGTTGTACTACGCGTGGCCGGCGCTGAAAGAGCGCGGGCTGGTCTACGGCGACCGGCGCATCTTCGTCGTCTGGGGCGGCTCGTTGCTCGGGGGCTTCGCCTTCGGCACCTACCTCGGGTTCTTCTGGATCGCACCCGCGGTCATCTCGTATCTCGTCTCCGACGCGATCACCAACGGGATGGTCGTCTCCTACCGAATCAGTAGCTTCTTCTGGCTCGTCATCTTCACGACCGTCGGCATCGGCTTCCTCTTTAACATCATCGTCACGATGGCGCTCTTTCACGTCGGCGGCATCGTCAACTACCGCTCGATGCTCGCCCACTGGCGGCCAGTCGTCGTCGGCGTCTTCATCGTCGCCGCCGTCGCCAGTCCGAAGGGGATCCTCACGATGTTGTTGTTCGCCATCCCCATCGCGCTGACGTACGTGCTCGGACTCGCCGTCCTCTACGTGCTCACCGCCGGCGGGCGACTGTTCGGCGGTAGCGGCGGCGGCCCGACACTCGACGAAGGACTGCTCGGCCGGTAACTCACGGCGCGTCGCACGACACCGCCGTCCTCGAGACGGGGCGAATTAAGCCCTTCGCGTTCGAACCCCCGCTATGCCAAAGATCAGCGTTGAGATTCCACAGGAATTACTCGACGACCTCGACGACCACGTCGGCGACGACGGCAAGTACGTCAACAGAAGCGACGCGATCCGTGCCTCGATCCGCAAGAACCTCGATATCTTAGACGAGATCGACGCGCGTCACAACCGCCTCGAGACGGAGGAGTAGCCGACGACCGAAAACCGCCGGATCCGCTACTCCCGGTCGACTCGCTGGGCGAACCCGAAGTTCGGCTTGATGTCCTCGACGCGGACCGTGACGGTTTCGCCCGCCTCGGTCGCCGGAACGAACAGCCGATACCCCTCGACGGAGGCGATACCGTCGCCCTCGTTTCCGACGTCGACGATCTCGACCTCGAGTTCGTCTCCTTCCGCGAGAGGGGCGGTGATCCGCCCCTTTCCGATGAGGTAGATCTCGGAGGACTCCTTTCGCGAGGCGTCCGGACTGGTCGCGCGCACGTATTTGAACTCCTCCTCGAGATCCTCCCGGAACGCGTCGACGTCCGGCCCGTCGAAGACCTTCACGACGAAGTCGCCCCCGGAGTCGAGCAACTCGAGTGCCGTCTCGAACGCCTGGCGCGCGAGGTGGAGCGACCGGGCCTGGTCGAGGGAGTACTCGCCGGAGACGTTGGGTGCCATGTCCGAGACGACGGCGTCGACCGGACCGCCGTCTCGAGCGGCCGACTCCTCGTCGGTATCCGAACCGGCCGTCCCGCCTGCGGCCTCGACGACGCGCTCTCTGGTCCGTTCCTGGGTCATGTCGCCGCGGATCGTCTCGACGCGGGCGGCGAGGTCCTCGTCCTCGAGGTCTTTGATCCGCTGGAGGTCGACGCCGATCACGCTCCCTTGGGGGCCGACCTTCTCGGCCGCCACCTGAAGCCACCCGCCCGGCGCGGCCCCGAGGTCGACGACGGTGTCGCCGCCGGAGATCACGTTCTCGAGGTCGTCTAACTGTTTGAGCTTGTAGGCCGCCCGACTGCGATAGCCCTGCTGTTTCGCCTTGTTGTAGAACTCATCACGGCCCGTCATACGTCTCTCACCAAACTCCGTGATCTGTTTCGCGCGGAAACTACCGGTGAATCTGCGGTCATACGGGGACGGACGCCGTCGAAGCGGAAATGGACATCGGATGGCGTCGCTAAGCCAACGATTAGCATGCCAGGTAGGTTAATTCTGTAGGCCGACTGTTTAAATACAATAGTGGAATCAGTACCAGTCGAAGGTAATTACCAATCGTGCAGACCGATTCGTTTATGACCTGTCCGGAATGCGATGGTCGATTGCGGAAACGAGGCACCGAAACCGTCTGTGAGAAGTGCGGTCTTGTCTCCGAGGAGGATGCAATCGATCGGGGTCCCGAGTGGCGATCGTTCGACGACGACGACACTGACCGACGACGGACCGGCGCACCGCTGACCAGATCGAGACACGATCGAGGACTGTCGACAGAGATCGGATACGCCTCGGGCTCGGATTCCTACAGTTCCCGACTGACCGGGCGAAAACGACGACAGATAGCCCGCCTCCGGCGTGAACACAATCGCGCACGGGTCTCCTCGAAAGTCGAACGAAACCAGATCTACGGGTTCGCCGAGATCAGACGTGTTCACGCACTGCTCTCGCTTCCGGATACCGTTCGCGAGGAGTCGTGTTCCCTGTTCAACTCAGCCCAATCCGAGGGACTACTCCAGGGACGATCACTCGAGGGATTTTCCGCAGCCTCGATTTATGCGACCTGTCGAATGTGTTCGATCCCCCGAACCATCGACGAAATCGTCGACGTTGCCCGTGCAGACGAGAACGAACTCAAGGCGGCATACAACGCGTTGAATCGGGAGTTAGGACTCCCGACAGGGCCGATCGATCCCAGCCAGTATCTACCGAGATACGCCTCGAAACTCGATCTCGAGACGAGTGTCGAACGGCGGGCCCGTGAACACGTTCGGACGCTGCTCGAGGAAGGGTCGATCGGTGGACGTAATCCGAGCGGCGTTGCAGCGGCCTGTCTCTACAAAGCTGCAGGGGGTGAAAACGACCCGTCATCGATCACTCAGGCTGACGTCGCCGACGTCGCTGGCGTTGCTCCGGTGACGATTCGGTCGACCGCTGCGGAGCTCGAGGAGCGCTAACCGCGCTTCGAGCGGATATCCCGTACGAATCGACCGTCCCCCCGCGGAAACGTCGGCGATCGATCGAACGGCTGCATAGTGACTGAGACGCTATCGGATAATTTTGAAATACTACTGCTCTCGTACGAATACCCCCACTAATTCACCAATATATCCCGAGAGCACTGGTCGACCGGTACCGATACGCCAAATAACTACTACTGATGAGAAAGTATACTCAAAAACGATTGAAGACTGAACAGCAAGCTATACCAGTACGGGACGTGAATCCTCGGGTGATGCCCACGGTAGAATACCTCAACTACGAAGTAGTGGACGACAACGGCTGGGATATTTACGACGACAACATCTTCGAGGAGGCCGCCGAACAGGGTCTCGACGACGAGGACTACGGAACGCTCGAGGTTAACGAAGGCGAGTACATCCTCGAGGCCGCCGAGGCGCAGGGCTACGACTGGCCCTTCTCGTGCCGTGCCGGTGCCTGTGCGAACTGTGCGGCCATCATCGTCGATGGGGAGATCAACATGGACATGCAGCAGATCCTCTCCGACGAGGAAGTCGAGGAGAAAAACGTCGTCCTGACCTGTATCGGGTCGGCCGAGACCGACGAGGTCAAGATCGTTTACAACGCAAAACACCTCGACTACCTGCAGAACCGCGTTATTTAAGCGTACTGTGGCCACCAGGCCACTGCAACCATTTCTGTCGACATCATCCGTGAGTGATAACTCGACGACCGCAGTGAGACGTCGGTCTCGAGTCAGGGAGAGGAGATCGCGTCCGAATTAGAATCCGAAGATCGGAACGAACCGGAACGTAAGAAACGCCCCGACGGTCGAGATGATCGGGACGACGTTTTGCATGAGGATGACACGGGCAGTCGTCGACGGATCGAACAGGTCCGAGGCGCTCGGAATATCCTCGGGGTCTTCCTCGCCGATCTCGGGGGGGATTTCGCCCTCTTCCTCGGCGGTGAGTGCACCGACCGAAACGGGAGTTTCTTCGCCTCGAGCGGCGTCGGAGATCGTCGTCGTCCGCGTCGCCCGGCCCCAGCCGAGTCCGATGATGCTCATCGTGGCAATGACAACGAAGCTGGCGGGAATGCCGATGGTCGAGAGGCTGATGACGATGCCCGAACTGACGACAGCGACGACAATCGCCGCCGTCAGCGGCAGATTGGTGATGTCGTTGCCGAGGGTATCGAGGGTTCGCCGGGCGATCGTGAAACAGCCGATCGCGACGGCGGCCGAGCCGATCAGGACGAGGAGGATCATGTCGATGGAGACGCCGGCGACGGCGTCGACCGAAATGACGTTGCCCAGTCCTAGGAGGCCGACCATGTCGACGTCGGCACCGTAGATCGGTGCGATCGCGTTCGCGATATTGCTCGTCCCCGAGGAAAAGCCCATCAGACAGCCGATGGCGACGACGATGAACGCGCCGGTGATCTCGCGTCGATCGGCTCCGTCGCCGAATTGCAGTCTGGGTACGACGCCCGAGCGATCCACGGTAATCATCTCGTGGCCGTCACGGCTGGCTTCGATCGCGATCCACTCGTTGATCTGTGGATAGAAGTACCGGCCGACGACCCCGGCGACCCAGAAGCCGATGATCGGGGCGACGACCCACCAGATCACGATCTGTCCGAGCACTCCGAAGTCGAGTTCGCCGGTTGCAAGCCCCAGTGCGGCGATCGCACCGACTGCCGTCATCGACGTTGAGGCGGGGACGCCGGCGTAGTTGCCGAGAAACAACGCGCCGCCGATGAAAAAGAGGACGGCGACGTTCGACCGCAGGGTAAAGATCGCGGTGTCGTTGACGAGGTCTCGGCCGAGCGTGTCGACGACAGCCGGTCCGATCGTGATCGCACCGACGAAGAAAAAGACGGACATCAACGCCGCCGCCATCAGTTTCGTGATGACGTTGGCTCCGACGGCAGGTCCGAACGCTGGCCCTGTGGTGGCACCACCGATATTGTAACCAACGAAGGCCGCAACGAGCAATCCCACGATAAGCAGTACTTCTGTCACAGCCGATAACCACGCGATCCAACGGTAAAAACGCGCCTATCTGCGAGTGATGGGGACTGCTGTGCCGGTCGGGCCGCGACCCAGGCACCGGTCCCGCCGGAGCTGATACGGATTGCTGTAACGGTGTACCGCCGCACCCTGGACCCGTTCTGCCGGTGCGGCGGTACTGACAGACAGCAGACCGTATGAACGGACCGCCGGAGAGTGTCGGTGTGCGTCCGGGCCAATCGTGACGTCTACAGATGAGCAAAGACGAGTTCCTCGGGGATCGTCCGGAAATCGGAAATTTCCGTGACTGAGCGAAGCTCCGCGATGTCCGCGAGACCACCGATCTCGCTTGATGACGAGAGACGAAGTCTCTCGACCCACTTGACCCCGAGGCAATTCACCAGACAGGGCTGAATTACGCGTGGGCCCGTTGCTTTCCTCCCGCTATGTCTCGAGTGTCATACCAAACGATTTCAACTGGACTCCCGTACGGACCAGTAGCATGTACTCCAATCGGGAACGCAGGTTACGAACGGATGGAGAACGGATCGAACCGGTCCATCACCAGGTTCGAAATGGTCGTATCGGTCGGCGTCAAGAACGCATCTCGAGCCGAATAGGTGACGAACGACGATGTTAAATCCGGTTCGCGTCGACGCAGCGGTCGACCTTGCTTACGGAGCGTTGATCGCCATCTCGATCGTCCTGATCGTGACGCTCGATACGAACGTCGGTATCGCGTTTGGGGTCGGCGTGTTTGCGTCGTACGTCGTCCACGTCGTCTGGAAGATGGCTCGGTTCGATCCGGACTGGATGACACAGACAGTCGAGGAGACGGTCGGTGAAACGGTCGAGAAGCAAGTCAGCGACGTTCAGTCGCAAGTCGAGGAGACGGTCGGTGAAACGGTCGAGAAGCAAGTCAGCGACGTTCAGTCACAGGTCGAGGAGACGGTCAGCGAGACAGTCGAGAAGCAGGTCAGCGACGTTCAATCGCAGGTCGAGGAGACGGTCGGTGAAACGGTCGAGGAGACAGTTAGTGAAACGGTCGAGGAGACGGTC
Organism: Natrialba sp. INN-245; assembly: GCF_009807105.1. Taxonomy (NCBI): domain Archaea; kingdom Methanobacteriati; phylum Methanobacteriota; class Halobacteria; order Halobacteriales; family Natrialbaceae; genus Natrialba; species Natrialba sp. INN-245. Next base: position 161,709 of record NZ_WUBV01000063.1, read on the forward strand.
GGTGAAACGGTCGAGGAGACAGTCAGTGAAACGGTCGAGGAGACGGTCGGTGAAACGGTCGAGGAGACGGTCGGTGAAACGGTCGAGGAGACAGTTAGTGAAACGGTCGAGGAGACAGTCAGTGAAACGGTCGAGGAGACGGTCGGTGAAACGGTCAAAAAGCAGGTCGACGAAGTCCAAGCGAAGGTCGACGCCGTCGACGAGCGCGTCGACCGCCGTCCTCGAGAGGACGAAGTCGAGGAAATGGTCGAGGGAGAGTCAGAAACGTAACGCCCGGTCGGGAACGACGAGTTAGCGGACGATCGTCACCGGAATCGGCGCGCGTTTCGATACCGTCTCGGCGACGTTTCCGACGAGAAATCGACGCGTCGATCGACCCCGGTCAGACCCGTGAGCACCGATTACAACCGTGTCGTAGTCGTCCGCACGGTCGATGACGTTCCGAGCGGGATGACCGATACCGACGATCGTTTCGATCTCGCGGTCCCGATCGTCGGCGATCTCGAGTGCGCGGTCGAAGACGGGTTCGGCGCGTTCGGCAGCGGCCTCGCTAATGTCCTCTTCGAGCGTGAGCCCTACGGCATCGCCCATCATCATCGATGGGACGCCGACGACGTGGAGGACGGTGACGTCGGCATCGGGGTGGTTCTCGAGTGCGTACTCGAGGGCGCGACCGGCGTGCTCGGAGTCGTCCATCGGGACAAGAACGTTCGAGAGCATGGCTCGTGATAGGATAGCCGGAAACGTAAGTACCCCTACCGTCAGGCGACGCCCGGAACGAGTGTGAAGAACCCGTAGGCGAGAGTGGTGGACATCGACGGGCCGATAATCCACATCGAGACGTACTTGATCACCGCTCGGGGGTTGAATAGATCGCTCCCGTGAAGCACTTCGTCGGCTTCTTCTTCACCGATCGGGGGTGCCGGTTCGTCTTCCTCCTCCTCGGCGACGATCGCGCCCAGTTCAATCTCGCGATCCTCCATCTCTGGGTCACGGGTGACGGCCTCACGGAACGTGATCGGGCGGGTCGCCCGCCCCCAGCCGATGCCGACGATCGTCATCACGGTCGCCATCACGAGACTGATCGGGATGCCGATCCAGGAGAGGATCGTCGTGATCGTGGAGGCAGTCACCATGACGAAAAGCGCCGCGAGCAGCGGGATGTCGCTCAGTTCGCCGCCGACCGAATCCATCGTCCGGCGGGCGATGGTGAACCCGCCCAGACCGATCGCGACCGTGGCGATGATGACTGCGGTGTTCACGTCCAGTCCGGCTTCACCGACAAGCGGCGCAGCGGCGTTCGGAACGTTACTCGCTCCGGCGCTGAACGCCATGTAACAGCCGATAGCGAGGACGACTACCGTAATCTCGATCTCCGCCCAGGTCGTATTTGGCCCAAGCGCCGGCTTCGGAACCGCTCCCTGTCGATCGAGGGTCAGCAACGGCCCGTCGGTTTTCTCGATCGTCACTCGCCGGTTGACTTCCGGATAGATGTATCGTCCGATGATGCCGCCGATCCAGAACCCGATGATCGGCGTGACGACCCACCAGGAGATGATCTCCGCGATCGTCGCGTAGTTGAGCGTACCGGTTGCCAGCCCCAGTCCGGCGATTGCGCCGACGGTCGTCATCGATGTCGGGACGGGAACGCCGAAGATGTTGGCGACGAGGATTCCCAGGCCGATGAAAAAGAGGACGGCGACACCTGCCGAGAGCGTGAGATCGGTCGTAATAATGCCCTCACTGAGGGTCTCCATCACGTTTTGACCGACGGTAATGCCGCCGAGAAAGACGAAGACCGTCATGATCGCCGCCGCAGTCGTCTTCTTTACGATGCCGGCACCGACCGATGGCCCCCACGTAATCCCCGTCGACGATCCGCCGATGTTGAATCCGACGAAGACCGAGGCGACGATACCAACCAGTAGAAGCGTTTCGACCATCGACAACTAGTACGACTGTTCGGATAAAGTAAGTACTGGAGTTACCTGCACCGTCTCTGTCGGTTATCCACATCCTAACCGCCTCGTTCATGCTCCCGTGACCAGACTGTCCTCCCAGCGACCGCGGTTCTCCGTACCACTCGAGGGCCACGTTCACAAGGGGTCGCGAAACCGTCGCCTTTACTCCCGTCGGACGCACTCACACGCGTATGAACGACTCGAGCGAGAACTCCATCGGCGAAAACGGATTCGACGTGATTCCGGCGGTCGACGTACAGGACGGCGAGGTCGTCCAGCTTGTCCAGGGCGAGCGCGGAACCGAGAAGAGCTACGGCGAACCCGTCGGGGCCGCCCGACGGTGGATCGACGCCGGCGCGTCGTCACTCCACCTCGTCGACTTAGACGGCGCGTTCGAGGGCGAACGGGAAAACGCCGAAGCGATCGATTCCGTCGTCGAGGAAGTCGACGTTCCGACCCAGCTCGGCGGCGGTATCCGGACCGCCTCGGACGCCGTCGACCTGCTCGAGCGCGGCGTCGATCGCGTCATCCTCGGGACGGCGGCGGTCGAAGAACCCGAAATCGTCGCGGAGATCAGCGAGGAGTACCCCGGTAGCGTCGTCGTCAGTCTCGACGCGAAAGACGGCGAGGTCGTCGTCGAGGGGTGGACCGAAGGGGCGGGAATCTCGCCCGATGACGCCGCGAACCGATACGAGGAACTGGGCGCAGGCGCGATCCTCTTTACGAACGTCGACGTCGAGGGAAAACTCGAGGGCGTCGCGACCGAGCCTGTCCGGGAACTCGTGGAGGCGACTGAAATCCCGGTGATCGCGAGCGGCGGCGTCGCGACCCTCGATGACGTCCGGGCGCTCGCCGACGCCGGTGCGGCGGCCGCCGTCGTCGGGAGCGCACTCTACGAGGGCCAGTTCACGCTCGCGGAGGCACAGGACGCACTCGAGGACTGACCAGGGTCGGCTGGTCGGTGGCGGTCTGATTCTGGTGGGTCGACGACTCTCGTCCTGGCAGGACGCTGGCGTTCTGGCCCCGGCGTCTCGATCTCGAGCGCTCGGGGCCGGAGTCACGTCGTGGGTGCGAACCGCGGCCCGTACGTTCGGGTCGCGTAGACGATGAGCGGCACGCCGACCGCGGTCGGGCCCAGCCACCGGACCAGCGGCGGGATCATCGTCAAATTGACCGTGATCGTGGCGGTCACGGTCGCGATGTAGGCACCGCCCATGAAGCCGATATGCCAGTTAATCCACGGCGTGCGTTCGCCGGGTGGCGATCGAAACTCGAGCAGGGTGAATACGGCGAACCCGGCACCGATCCCGCCGAAGACGGCCAGCGCCGGTGCCAGTCCCGGGGGACCGGTGACCGTCTGCCACCCGCCGAAGACGACCATCAGGCCGCCGACGGCCAGCATCGAGCCGTGTCCCGAGTAGTCAACCGGCGTCGGTGCGCTCAACCCGGCGCGTCGGCGGGCGATCACGCGGTAGCCCCCGAAGACGAGATAGCCGCTGAAGACGGCGATCGCCAGGAGAAACCAGTTCTCCGTCCACACGGCCAGTGGAACCGCTGTCACGACCACGACGGCCATCGACAGCGCGTACGCCTTGCCGGCGGCGTTGTGGCGACGGCCCCCTTTTTTGGTGACGATCGCAGCGAGTCCCGCGGCCAACGCGAGGACGCCCGCGAGGACGTGAATCCAGAGGGTCGGGTCGGCGAACCACCAGTCTGCGCTCGAGTCGATCACGCTGTCATCACCGTCTCTCCTATCGGTTGTCTTCCCGTCGTCTCAGTGTCCATACTTCGATCTGGGCGAACTCCACCGAATAGCCTTCCCCAACACGTTGGGGTCGGTCGAGAGACACGCTCGAGCAGACGGAGCACTACGAGGGGGCGAAAAACGTTGGTGGGTTCCCCCGTCCTCGAGGACGATCGGATGATCACCGCATCGTTGCGTATTCGCCTATCGAAGACGCGTGGGTCGCCGAACTCTCTCATACGGTTTACTGTAAGTCATTTCCGGCGCAACCGCCGCCCGGGTCGCGGTTGCGCCGGTAAATCGTTACAGGAATCCGTATCAGTCGTTTCCCGACACGACGTTTCGGTTGCTCGCGGGAACGCAGACGGACGAGACGGCCGTCGAAATGGGTGAAGTCGTCGCCGACGATCCTCACGAAGTCGCGGACGCCGTCGCCGCCCACCCGTCGATCGTTCGGTACAGCCGTCTCGAGTTGACCGAGGATCGATCGCGAAGTACGAGACGACCGATACGATGCTGTACGGATTCGTCGAGGAGACGTCGGTCCCCTACGAACTCCAGTCGCTCGTCGAATCCGGGACGTCGGCGGCGTTGTTCACCGACAGACAGCGCGATGTCCTCGGGACGGCGCTTCGCGAGGGCTACTTCGACGTGCCGCGAAACTGCACGCTCGCGGAGCTCGCGGCGGATCTTGGGATCGACAAGTCGACGGCGAGCGGGATCCTTCGACGCGGCGAGCGACGGATCGTGGTGCAGGCACTGACTGGTGCGACCGGCGAACGGTTTCGCGATCCGAACCGCAGGGGGTGATCTCGGCTCGAGCCCGCGTCGAGAGACACGACGGCGAACCAGCCTACGAGCGCCAGAACGCCGGCAACAGCAGGACGAGGACGGGGACGATCTCGATGCGGCCGATCCACATCATGACGATCATGACAGCTCGAGAGCTGGCAGGGAAGCCGGCGTAGTTGTCCATCGGCCCGGCCATCCCGAACGCGGGTCCGATGTTGAGGAAGATGGAGGCGGCGGCACCGAGCGCCTCGAACTCGCCGACGAACTGACCGGCTCGAGCGGCGTCGACGACCAGGAAGATGGTGAGCACGAAGAAGATGACGATGGCGAGCATGACGTAGCCGAAGATGTCGTTGATCGTCTCCTCGTCGACGACGCCGCCGCTGACCCGAAGCGGGCGGACGGCGTCCGGGTGAACCGCAGTGAAGAGGTTGCGTTTGAACGCCTTGAGGACGACTAGCCAGCGCAACGACTTGATCGAACAGGTCGTGCTGCCGGCCATCCCGCCGAGGAACATACAGAGGAACAGCATGTGTTTCGCGCCCGGCGTCCAGAGGTTGAAGTCCGTCGAGGCGTAGCCGGTCGTCGTCACCAGCGAGACGACGTTGAACAGGCCGTGGCGGATCGTCGGCTCGAGTCCCTTGTCGATCTCCGGATCGAACGCGAGGATGGCGACGACGACCGCGCCGAAAAAGACGAGCGTGCCGAGGTAGAATCGAAGCTCTTCGGAGCCGAGGGGGCGTTCGAACTCCCCCTGAGTGATGTAGTAGAGGAGGACGAAGTTGGTCGAGCCGACGATCATGAACGGCATGATCGACCACTGGACGATCGGGGCGAAAGCACCGACGCTCTGGGGCTCGGGCGAGAATCCGGCGGTAGCGACGCTCGTCAGCGCGTGTGAGACGGCGTTGAACAGCGTCATGCTCGGGGCGAGCCCGAGCAGGTGAAGACCGTAGAAGACGACCACCGCCAGCACCGTGATGCCGACGTAGATGGTCCAGATGAGCCGCGCCGTCTCGGAGATGTGCGGTCGAAGCTTCCTGACGTTCCTGGTCTGCGTTTCGGTCTCCATCAGCTGTGCACCACCGACCATCAGGTGCGAGAGCAGTCCGATCGCGACGATCAGAATGCCGAGTCCGCCGAGCCACTGGATGAGTTGCCGCCAGAGCAAGATTGCCCGCGACTGGTGCTCGAAGTCCCAGCCGTTCATGATCGTCGCGCCGGTCGTCGTCAGGCCGCTCATACTCTCGAAGAGGGCGTTGACCGGCCCGTCGACGACCCCGGCAAACGACGACTCGCCGCCCGAGCCGAGACCGGCGAGGAAAAACGGGATCGCGCCGACGAACGCGACGCCTAACCAGGTCAACGCGACCATCAGAAACGACTCGCGTTGCCCGAGTTCGCGCTCGGCACTGAGCTGCTCGAGGCCGATCCCGACGACGATCGTCACCGCGATGGCGACGACTAAGGGGACCGGATCGTCGCCGTCGAGCAACGCGAGCGCAGCGGGGGCGAGCAGCGGGACGGCGAGCCACTTCAGTACCGTCCCGGTGAGACTACAACTCGAGCGCCAGTCGACGCGTACCCTCATCGATTACCGAGTGTCGTCGCGGGAGTGAAATAACTGACTCGGAGTCGGTTCGCCGCTGGCGTCGGAAAATCGATCCCGCAATCGGGCTCACTCTCGATTGTGGCCGTGGCCGACGTACAACGCGAGGACGTTGACTGTCAGGAGAGCGAGGAACGCGACGGTAATTCGTCGGTCACCGAGACCCTGTGCGAGAAGCGGCAGGTGGACGAACGGAAGCGTGATCGCGATCCAAAACGACAGGAACTGTGCGGGACCTTTGAGCGAGTGAACGAGACGACGGTATCCGGACAAGTGGCCGGTCTCGGAGCCGGACTGACCGATCGATTCGTTCGGGAGTGGAGAGTGGTTTGACATCGGTACGGAACACCGTTTCGTATACACGACATTCGTCTTTCTCATCATATAACGGCGAGAATATTGGCTGCGTTTCGATCCGTTTCACCGGAGTAGGCGGTTATGGATCACGTTTCGAGACGCTTCTAGATCTCCATAGACGTTTCATAATTCAATCTGAGCGTATTTCTCCCTATCCTATACGATCGTTCGTATCGGTTGGTGAGTGGCCGAACGGGACGTGTCCGAGCGGCGCGTCGGCCACGAGCGCAACCGCCTTGTATCGGTGGTGCGATCGGTTCGACATGAGCGAGCGTACGGCGACCGTAACGCGCGAGACGGGAGAAACGTCGATCGAGTGTACGATCGCGATCGACGGCGACGGAACTGCGACGGTCGAGACGGGGATCGGCTTCTTCGATCACATGCTGACGTCGTTCGCCAAACACGGCCTGTTCGACCTCGAGATCGACTGCGACGGCGACCTCGAGATCGACGACCACCACACGGTCGAGGACGTCGCGATCGTCCTCGGAACGGCGATCGACGAGGCGCTCGGCGACCGGTCGGGAATCGTCCGCTACGCCGATCGGCGAGTGCCCCTGGACGAGGCCGTCGCCAGCGCCGTCGTAGACGTAAGCGGGCGGCCGCGGTTTTACTTCGACGGCTCGTTCTCCCAGGACGCAGTCGGCGAGTTCACGAGCGATATGGCGAGACATTTCGGCGAGTCACTCGCGATGAACGCTGGAGTGACGCTTCATCTCGCAGTCGACGGCGAGAACGCCCACCACGAGGTCGAAGCGCTGTTCAAGGCGCTCGCGCGGACGCTCGACGACGCGACCCGGGTCGACGAGCGCCGCGACGGGACGCCCAGTACGAAGGGAACGCTGTAGCACGCACTCGAGGCGCGATCACTGGAAAACGCGTCGTCCGCCGTTTTCGCCCGCACATTCCGGTTCGCGACGCGCGAGTTCGCTACGAGCGGTGAAGCGTTTCGCCGCGCTCGACGAACTCGTCGTTCTCGAGTGCGTGGTCGACGATTTCCGCAGTCTCGTGGGACTCGAGGTCGTACGCGCCGGCGATCAGTGTTTCGACGGCCTCGCGCTCCATGGGAAACTCGCGGTTTCGGAGCAGTCGAATCGCTTTTGCGTACCCCTGTGGCGGCCTCGCTCGTTCGTCCGACCCTCCCGTCGCCGCCTGCGCGACGTTCGCTGCCGACTCGCTTGCCGCTGTCGTCGATGTCGGCTCACGTTCGTCGGACTCGGCTGCGTCCGGAGATGGCTGTTCGCCCGGTTCGGTTGCGTTCGGAGATGGCCGTTCCCCCGGTTCGGTTGCGTTCGGAGACGGTCGTTCGCCCGATTCGGTCGCGTCCGGAGACGGCCCTTCGTCTCGATCGTTCGCGTCCGACGTCGGATCCACTGACCGTTCGGCACCGGCACTGCCACCGCTGTCGTCTTCCGGTTCGTTCACGTTGGAACCGGTCTCGTCGTCACGCTCGAGTACGATCCCGTCTCGAGAGTCGCTGCCTACCTCGCCACCGTTGCGTTCGTTCCGGGCCTCACCGCCGTTCTGGGCGGCACCCGCGTAGACCAGGAGTGGTTCGAGCAGCGTCTCGAGGCGGTTCCGGCAGTCGGAACAGAGGACGACGCGGCGTTGTTCGTCCTCGCTCGGCTCGAGTTCCGGCGGAACGATCTCGAAGGTCCCGACGGCGTCGGCTCCACAGAAATCACAGCGTCGAAGCGCGCGCATGGCCAGCGATACGATTCGACGCCGTAAAAACGCCAGTCATACGGTCTGCTGTCCGTCATTCCCGCCACACTCGGAGAACGGGCCCGAATGCAGCGGTAAACCGGTACAGCATCCGTCTCAGACCGTGATCGGCTGACGATCGTCGACAGGGCGGAGCGGATCGACGTCAACCACCGACCATTATAAGCGCGAACCCGTACATCCCACAAATGTTCGACGAGATTATGGAGAAGTTCGAGGGATCGCCGAGTCAGCAGGCGGTCATCCGCCTGTTGCTCGAGCGGGGCTTCTCCGTCAACGACGAGGGGCGGGTCGTCTCCGGTGGTATCGAGATTCCGAACACGGGTATCGCCCGCGAGATCGACGTCGATCGCCGGGTCGTCGACTCGACGACCGACGTCATCCTCGAGGATGCCGAGCTCCGCAGGATCTTCCAGAACATCTCGCAGGTGCCGAGCCTGATGGACCTCGCACCCGTCCTCGATCTGACCGTTCTGTCGATTGCCGTCTCCGATCCGGAACAAAAGGGGGTCGTCGCGACGGTCACCGGAACGCTCGCGGACAGCGACATTTCGATCCGCCAGACGATCAGCGAGGACCCGGAGTTCACCGACGAACCGCGCCTGTATATCGTGACCGACGAGGACCTCCCTGGCAAGGCCATCACGAAGCTACGAAACCTCGAGTTCGTCCGAAAGATCGAGATTCAGTAGTCGGTTTCCGTCGTTGCACTCTGGCTCGCACCAGCGGCCGCCGTGGTCGGCGCTGGGCGCTTGCATACGAGTGGGGGAGAATCCTTCATCGACTCCTGTCGCTGTCGGTCGTGTGGTCTGCCTCGTCGAGGATCGACGCGAGCACGCTCGAGAGTTCCTCGAATCGCTCCATCGAGAGATCGTCCGTCGTCACCCAGACGCCGTGGCCGTCCCGGATAACTCGGCTCAGGTAGCCGTTCTCGAACATCCGTATCGTCGCCCCGTAGCCGCCGAGTTCGGTGTCCCGATAGGCCGACTGGGAGCGAAAGCCCAGCCGTTCGTGATCGGCGAACCCGACCAGATCGGCCGTCTGCTCGAGGTCGGATCGAAGATACAGCTGTTCGACGCCCTCTTCGGTGAAGTACGTGATACTCCGTAGTTCGTCGCCGACTGTCGCCCGACAGGCCCCGATCAGTTCGTCTACGAACGCGGACTCGAGTGTGAGCTCTCCCATGGTATATGCTAGCGTCTAGTGTATAAATAGCGTGGTGGCCCAGGCGGGCTACCGGAGTGCTCTTTTCGCGGGCTGTCGTACTCGCCGGTATGATCGGCGACTCGATGCCGAGAACGACGAGAGGCGACGGCCGACCCGTCGGTGACGACCGTCCGTGAGCCGAACGTATCGAACGCTCGAGGGACCGGCGACGGCCGAGTTCGTCGTCCAGGGATCCGAGTTTCTCGGCCACGCACGTCCGGTCGACGGCGTCGACGCTGCCGAGTCGTTCGTCGACGCGATCCGTTCGGAGTACGCCGACGCGACGCACAACGTTCCAGCCTACCGTGTGCGGGCCGACACCGACGGCGACCTCCTTCGCGAGTACTCGAGTGACGACGGCGAGCCGACGGGCTCCGCCGGCAAACCGGCGCTGAACGTGCTCACCCAGCGCGACCTCGAGAACTGTGCGGTCGTCGTCACCCGCTACTACGGCGGAACCAACCTGGGCGTCGGCGGACTCGTCCGGGCGTACTCGACGGCGGTGAAAGACGCCGTCGACGAGGCGGGCGTGGTCGAACGGCGACCCCACGAGACCGTCTCGATCACCGTCGAGTACGACGATTCGGGAACGGTTCGCTCGATCCTCGAGAGCGAGGGTTGGGCGTTCGACGCCGACTACCAGGCCGACGTCTCCTTCGACGTTCGCGTCCCTATCGCGGAAAGCGAGGCGCTCCGCGATCGCATCCGGAGCGCGACGAGCGGGCGAGCACAACTCGAGTGAACGAACCGGCCAGCGAATTCTTCGGGGACGCCGGTCGTGACCGACGGCTGGCGAGGCCGGTCAGTCGCGAACGTCGAACCCGCGCTCGCGAAGCAACGGCGGCACGCGGGTACGATGATCGCCCTGGAGTTCGATCCGACCGTCGTCGACCGTTCCACCGGTCCCCATCGCGCTTTTCAGATCAGACGCCACCGATTCGATCTCCGATTGCGGGAGGTCGAATCCGTCGACGATCGTCACCGGCTTCCCGTACCGTCTGCTCTCCATGCGAATCGATAACGCTTGCTGGGCGGTCTCGAGGTCGCGCTGGCTGTCGAGTTCCTCGAGCAGATCGTCGAGCGAGTCGTCGTTTGACACGATTTAACAGACGGTCCCGAGCTACATAGCCCTGTTCGTGGGGCGACCGCCGGATCACGCGTCGGTCGACCCCGATCGTCGGCGTTCGGAGCGTCGTGCTACAGCCGTGATTTGATCGTCGCCGCGGTCTTCTCGCCGACGCCGGAGACGCTCTGGAGATCCTCGAGACTCGCCTCGCGGACGTTCTCGACGCTCCCAAAGCGACCCAGCAACCGCTTTCGCGTCTCCGGGCCGACGCCGGGGACGTCGTCGAGGACCGTCTTCACCTCGTCACGGACGGTCCGGTGGTACTGGACGGCAAAGCGGTGGGCCTCGTCGCGGACGCGCTGGAGGAGATGCAGGTGTGGCGCATCGTCGGGCCACGAGTACACCCATTCCGGCGTGATTACCCGCTCGTCGGCTTTCGCTAACGCGATCGCGGGGACGTCCCAGCCCACCGCCGCGAGTGCGTCGCGGGCGGCCTCGAGTTGCCCCTCGCCGCCGTCGATCACGAGCAGGTCGGGATCGGGCCTGTCGTCTCGCCCCTCGACCGCTCGGCGTGCGCGCCACTCGAGAAGCATCCGCATGTTGGCGTAGTCGTCGTTTCGGTCGTCGAGTTTCTTGCGTCGGTAGTCGGCCGTCTCCGCGCTGCCGTCGACGACGACGACGTTGCTGCCGACCGCCGAACTCCCCTGTGCGTGGCTCACGTCGAACCCCTCGATCCGGCGGGCGGTGTCGATCTCGAGAGCGTCGGCGAGCATCCCGCACTCGTCGCGCCCGCCGACGTTTTGCCGGGCGTTTTTCAGCGCGAGTTCGACGAGTTTCGCCTCCCGACCCGCGCCGGGTACCCGCACGGAGACGCCTTCCGCCTCGAGCCAGGCCGTGACCTCCTCGTCGCCGTGGCGTTCGGGGAGCAACAGCGCGTCCGGGAGGTCTCGCTCGGCGTAGTACTGGACGAGAAACGCCGCGAGGACGGCCGGGACGCCTCCCGGCCCGCGGTCGCATTCGTCGTCGCTGTCGGTCCCTGTCGACCCCCTGCTCGCGGACGGAGGCGTCGCCGGCCCCGGTGCCTCGAGCGTGTGTCGCTCCCGGTCGACCAGTTTACCGCTCTCGGCGCGGAGGCGGGCGACCGTCGCCGTTTCGCCCTCGATGGCGACCCCAAGCACGTCGACCGCTCGCTCGTCGCCGACGGACTGGACGGCCTCGCCGCCCTCGCCGTGGAACGCCTCGACGGTCGCCAGGCGGTCTCGCAGGTTGGCGGCCCGCTCGAAGTTCCGGTCTTCCGCGGCGGTTTCCATCTCACGGCGCAGCGGGTCGGCGAGGATCCCCGCCTCGCCCTCCAGGAACCGTTCGACGGCGGTGACGTCCTCGCGGTAGCGCTCGAGGTCGATCTCGCGGGTACAGGGGGCGGTACAGAGCCCCATCTCGTAGTCGAGACAGGGTCTGTCCCGGCCTGCGTACTTGTGATCGGAACAGCCACGAACGCCGTAGACTTCCCGGAGGGCCTTCACGACCGTCTCGACCCGCCCCATATTCGTATACGGGCCGAAGACCGTCGCCGCCCCGTCCCCACCGCTTGCGGTCCCTGCTCTCCGACCGTCGGGATCTCGAGTTACCTCAATGCGCGGGGCCTCGTGGCCGGTCACCTGGACCATCGGGTACGATTTGTCGTCTTTGAGCCGGACGTTGTACCGCGGCTGGTGGCGCTTGATCAGGTTCGCCTCGAGCAACAGCGCCTGGGTTTCGGTGTCGGTGACCGCGATCTCGAGTCCGTCAGCGCGTTCGACCATCCGTCGAATCCGGCCGCTTCGCGGGTCGGCGTACGACCGGACGCGACTGTGCAGGTCGACGGCCTTTCCGACGTAGAGCGTCGTCTCCCCCTCCTGAAACTGGTAGACGCCGGGCTCACGCGGCAGCGATCGCGTGCGTTCGCGAACCCCGTCTGCGTTCATCGGCGGCCCTAGGGAGTCGGCGGCTTTTAGGTTGACTCCTCGCGCTCGTCTTCAGCGTTGTCGCCATCTCCGTCATCGTGGCTCTCGTCGCCATAACCGTTGCCACCACCCTCATTGCGGTTTCTCTCGTCACCGTCTCTCTCGTCGCCATCACCTTCGTCACCATCTCCCTCATTGCGGTTTCTCTCGTCACCGTCTCTCTCGTCGTCGGTCCACCACCGTTCGGTCTCGAGAGTTCGCGCTGGCTCGCCCCTCTCGTCCGAACCAGATCCCGCGAGGGGGTCCCAGTCGAAGGCGTCGGTCGACGCCTCGCCATCGGGACCGTCGGTGCGGGAGTTCTCTCCGTCGTTGGGTGGCGCTTCCGGCTCGAGTGAGGTGGGATCTGCTGTCGACTCAGGAAACTCCGCCGTCGACCCACGACTGTCCGCCGACTCCCCCGACTCGAGCGAACCACGTTCCCACTGGCCGTCGCTCCGCGAACCACGTCCCAGTGGACTGTCGTCCAGCGAACTCCGTTCGTTCGGGCCGCGATCCTGTGAACCACGTTCGACGGGGCTGTCGCCGTGCTCCCGGACCGTTCGGTGGCGATCGTCCACCGTCGGATGCCCCTCGAGTCGATCGCGATCCGAATCGGTGGCTCCCCCGAGGGCTCCGACCGAGGGTTCGGGTCGGATCGCCTCCTCGAGTTCGACGACGGCCGTCCCGACGTCGTCGGCTCCCGTGACGGGAAGTTCGACGTCGTCGTCACCGCGGACCTCGATCACGAGCCAGCGTGAACGAGATCTGACGTACAACAGTGCGAACACGGCGGCGATCCCGATCGACAGGACGCCGGTCGCGACGACTGCGAGATCCACCAGCGCGAGCGTCGACTCGACGGCATCCAGAACACCGGTGGCGGGGGTGGCCGGCGCGTCCGACTCGCCGCTCTCGAGGTCGGGGTCCGGAACCAACTCGACGAAGCTCACCGCCGCACTCGTCAGGAGCAACCCGATCCCGAGAACCGCAGCGACGATCGCCCGAATCAGGTGGGCGAACCGCCCCTCGCGCCGGCGGTCGACCGCGCCGACGTTCGGCAGGTCGACGTGTCGGTACGCCGGACCGTCTTCCGAGCCAGCGAACGCGAGCAGTCGATGGCTGGTGACGACGACCGTTGCTGTCGAGAACTCGATGCGGTGCTCGACGCGTTCGCCGCCGTACAGCAACTGATCGACGCGGTCGGCCCAGCGCATCCGTTCGATACCGACTCTGTGGGCGAAGACCAAGTACGTCAGGGCCGACTCCCGACGGAGATACCACGAATTTCGAACCTCGCGCCGCCGTCGATCCCTTCGCCGACGTCGATCGCCCAGCCGTGGGCGTCCGCGATCGCCTCGACGATCGCCAGGCCGAAGCCGGTCCCGTCCGCGGACGTCGTGTAGCCGTGATCGAAGACGTTCTCGCGTTCGTCCGCCGGGATCCCCGGACCGTCGTCCTCGACAAACAGGACGCCCTCGTCCCACCCCACGCGAACCGTGCGTTCGCCGCTTTCGTCGGTGGAGTCACCGGCCCCGTGTTCGACCGCGTCTGCAGACCCGTCAGCTCCGGCATGGCTCGTGGAGCCGTGTTCGACGGCGTCCTCGGGAGTTTGCGACCGAGGGCTCGTCGAACCTGTTCGACGGCGTTGCGAAACAGGTTCTCGAATAGCTGTGAGAGCCGATCGCCGTCGGCCTCGATCGTCAACCCGTCGGGGAACGTCTCGACGAGTTCGATGTCCGCCGTCTCGACGTAGCGCCAGGCGTTCGAGACGACTTCCTCGAGGACGACCGACCGAGGATCGTCGACGGTCCGCCCCTGACTGGCAAGCGCCAGCAGGTCCTCGACGAGCTGTTCCATCCGTTCCTGGGCGTCGATTGCGTCCTCGAGGCGGGTGGCGACTTCGGGGTCGTCGTTCAGCTGACGTGCGAGGTCGACGTTTCCCTGGGCGACGGTCAGCGGATTCCGAAGGTCGTGGGAGACGACGCTGACGAACCGCTCGAGCTGTTCGTTCTGGCGCTCGAGGGTTCGTTCCCGACGCTTTTCGTCTGTGATATCCGTATAGATACCGTAGCCTTCGATCTCGCCCCCGAACCCCGAGACGACGACCGGCTGGAAGAGAAACGTCCGTCGCTCGCCGTCGTCGGTCAGCCGATCGAGCTCCGTCCCGCGCCCGACGTTCGACCGAAACCAGACGTCGAGCGGGTCAGTGCGGTCGTCCGCCGGCACGATCAACGCCGGCAGCGACCGCCCGACTGCGTCCTGGCCGTACCCGAACGTCGCCTCGAACGCCGGGTTGTATCCGGTGACGATCGGGGTCGACTGGTGAAACGAGACCGCCACGACGGGATCGGAGAGCTCCTCGATAAGCGCGTCGAAACGACGCTGGGCTCGCTCCCGAACGCGGATCTCGGTCGCGACGATCTCGAGGTAGCCGTCGGTGTCTCGAGCGATCGTCTCACAGATGTCGGCGACCTCGTGACTGGAGTACGACTCCGCCTGCTCGAGGCCGAGATCGTCGAGTGTGTCCTCGAGTAACGACTGGGCTTTCTCTACGCCGACGGTTTCGCCGAACGTCGAAACGAGGTTGTCGTGGTCCATCACTCGGGAAGCAACAGGGCGACGGTCGTCGTGTTGTGATAGCCGCTGAACTGTCCAGGACCCATACAGATCTCGCCGTACGTTTCGAAGCCGACGAACGGGACCGAAAGCTCCGAGGCCATCTCCTCGACGGCACGTTCGAACTCCTCGCCGAGAACGATTCCGCGACACGCACAGTCGTAAACGAACGCGCCGGCCATCCGTACGTCGCCCGCGTCCGAGAGTGCACGGCGGATCGTTTCGCCGGCGGATTCGATCTGGGCCTCAGACCGGCCGTGCATCACCCGTACCACCGTTCCTTCGGGGACGTCGACGGTAAACTGCATCGAGCCCTCGTCGTCTTCGATCCACGGCCAGCGCATCTTGTACTGATCGCCCTGGTTGATTCCGAACTCGAACTCACAGAGGATCTCCTGGAGGAGCCTCGAGTCGGCGTCGAGATCGTCGATGTCGACATCGAACTCCTCGGCGACGGTGTCGCGGACAGCGTCTTTCCAGACGTCGAACGCCGGCTCGCCGTCGAGTTCGTAGACCGTCGGTCCGTCCGCACGCGTCACTTCGACCGGTTCTGACAGCGGTTCGTGGCCGTGTGCGACCGCGACCACGGGTCGCTGTTTCGCGCCGATGAGGGCGACGACGACCCCATCGTCGACGATTTCGTCGTCACAGAACACGTACGTCGCCTCGAGTCGATGGTTGTCGGCCGCCGAGCCGCCCGCGATGGACACCTCGGGCCCGAGTTTCTGTTGACAGCTCAACGCGAGCTTCTCGCCGACGCCGCTGAGGCCGTCGTGGAGCGTAATCGCGGCGGCGTAGGGATGATCGTCGACCCGTTCGGGCAGATCGCCGATCGCCTCCCGGACGGCTCGAGAGACGTTCTCACGCAGTCCGGTGCCGAGGCCGGTGTAAAACGAGAGCGTGTCGCTCGCGACGAGGCCGACCGCAACGCCGTCTTCGACCACGTCGCGCGTGAACGTGCCGTTCGCCGAACAGCCGACGAGTTTCGCGTTCGGTCCGATAACGTTGCGTATCCCCGTAATGATCCGATCGAAATCGTAGTCGACCGGACAGAAGACCTGACAGAAGTCCACCCCCTCCCCCGGAAGCTGTGCGAGCGCTTCAGACGCTGCACGCTCACCCGGATTTTCGTCCGAGACGTCGGTTATCAGTGCCGTCCCAACGGATGTGGACATGAGACACAGTGAGCCGTCTCAGTAATTGAATGTTTGGTTCATCACAATCGACTATCACGTCCGAACGGACGGGCACGTAGAGAGCGGTACATTTTCGGCGACCGATCCGCTATATTCGCCGATGAGTGATGCGCCGGTACAGTGCTGGTTTGTCGAACGGGAGTTCGGCGACCGCAACGTCGTGACGATCGTCTACGCGACCCCCGACGGATCCCGCTATCAGCAACGAGAGCGTTCCTCGGCGTCGCTTCGAACCGGCTCGCCCGTCACCGCCGCGGTCGAGGTCCCCGAATCCGCACTCGAGCCAGTCGACGACGAGGAGACGCGAACTCGGTACGCGACCGAGGCCGAACGGACCGCAAACCGGTACGCACCGGACGACCCGGTGTGAGACCGTCGTTTTTTCCCGCCATCCGATAGCGTATATTTTTGGTCGCGAGTGACAAACCTTATCGGGAAACGGTGTGTCCACACAGCTATGCCCGCTCTTTCAGTCGACAACCTGACCAAATCGTACGGTCAGACGCTCGCGCTCTCCGAACTCTCCTTCGAGGTGGAGGAAGGGGAGGTGTTCGGGTTCCTCGGGCCGAACGGGGCCGGGAAATCGACGACGATCAACGTCGTCCTCGATTTCATCCGTCCGACGGCCGGCCAGGTGGAGGTACTGGGGATGAACGCCCAGACGCACAGTCGCGACATTCGCGCACGAACTGGCGTTCTCCCGGAAGGCGTCGAAACGTACGACCGCCTGACCGCGAGAGAACACCTCGAGTTCGCGATCGAGTCCAAAGGAACGATGGACGATCCCGAAACTCTTCTCGAGCGCGTCGGTCTGCTCGATGCGATCGACAGGAAAGCCGGCGGCTACTCCAAGGGGATGTCCCAGCGACTCATGCTCGCGATGGCGCTGGTCGGTGAACCCGACCTGCTGATCTTAGACGAGCCCTCCACCGGTCTCGACCCGAACGGCGCACGCGAGATGCGCGAAATCGTCCGCGAGGAGAACGACCGCGGCGCGACGGTCTTTTTCTCGAGCCACGTCATGGAACAGGTCGAGGCAGTCTGTGACCGCGTCGGCATCCTTCGGGACGGTGAGATGGTCGCCGTCGACTCCGTCGAGGGACTTCGCGACTCGGTCAGCGAGGGCGAGACCCTCCGCGTCACCGTCGATCGGATCGACGACGACGCCCTTCAGGCGGTTCGCTCGCTTCCCGACGTCTCGAACGCGGCCGTCGACGGGGAGAACCCGCCGCAACTCGTCGTCCAGGTCGAGGGATCGAAGACCGCCGTTCTCGGTGAACTCGAGGAACGCGGGATCGAGATCGAGGACTTCTCGACGACGGAGGCCTCGCTCGACGAGGTCTTCCAGACGTACACCGCGAGCAGGGAGGTGCAAGCGCAATGAGCACCGAAACCGCAGGCGGATCGGCACCGACTTCGCCCTCGAGTTCGATCAACTTAGAGAGCGTCCGCGCCATCGCGAAGAAGGATTTCAAGGATTCGTTCCGCTCGTGGGTGTTCTGGGGGCTGAGCATCTTCTTTTTCACACTGCTGGTCGTTTTGACCGGCCTACTCTCGTATTTCGACGAGATCTTCTTCGGCGTGAGCGCCGCCGAAGCCGGCGTCACGACTGAACTACTCGTGGTCGCTGCCTCGTTCGTAACGAGGCTCGTGATCCCGCTGATCGCGCTGGTGTTGGGCTGGAAGGCGATCTCCGGAGAGCGCGAATCCGGGAGTATCAAGGTCTTGCTCTCGCTTCCCCACTCGCGAAAGGACGTTATTCTCGGCAAACTCATCGGCCGATCCGCGGTACTGTCGGTCTCGTTGATTGTCGGGTTCGTCTTCGCCGCGGTTGTGGTGGCCGCGTTGCTCGGCTCGTTCGACGTCGTCGATTACGTCGGACTGCTCGCGATGTCGATCCTCTATGGGATCGCCTACACGAGCCTCGCCGTTTCGATCTCGTCGCTCACCCGGTCGACGACCATCGCCGGGGCAGCGCTGTTCGGCGTCTTCTTGCTGTTTTACGTCGTCTGGAACGCGATCATCGAGGCCATTGATCTGCTCATGGCCTTCGATTACATCTCCGGTGTTCCCTACACCGTCGAGACGGACCAGGGGACGATCGAACTCGAGCGCATGCCCGACTGGGCGTACTTCATCGAGTCGATCGACCCGGGCTATGCGTACAACAACGCCCTCTCCGTGGCCACCAGCGCCGCCGAGAGCGAACTCGGCGTCGCGATCGAAGAGATCATGTTCGACGGCAACGTTCCGTTCTTCTTACAGGATTGGTTCTCGTTCGTCGTCTTGCTGGCCTGGATCGTCGTCCCACTCGCGATCGCGCTCTACCGATTCGATCGCGTCGACCTCTGATCTGACCGCGTTCTCTCCGTCTCGACGCCAATCCGTCCCGACTCACCCCCGTGTTCACGACGGCGCTGGCGGATGCTGTGCCGACTCGATCCAGAAGTCCTCGATCGCCTGGGCCATCGTGTCGAACTCGTCCGGACTCTGTGGCTTGGTGAGGTAGGCGTTCGCGGCGCGTTCGTAACTCCCGCGGATGTCCGACTCGGTCTTCGAACTCGAGAGGACGAGCACCGGCGGCGGATAGTCCAGTTCGCGTTTGATCTGCTCGAGGAACGTAAAGCCGTCCATGCGAGGGAGGTTCAGATCGAGGAGGATGATATCCAGCTCTTCACGCTGGAAGACGTACTCAGTCGCCTCCTTGCCGTCCGTGACGGTGTGAAACTCGATCTCGTTGTCCGTCGTTTTGAACGCCTCCTTGGTGAGACGAGCGTCTCCCGGGTTGTCTTCGACGAGCAGAACGTTCACCGGCTCGGTAGGTGTGTACTGAGTCATGAGGCTCGTTTCACCGTTACCGAGTCGGGCGTGTAAGGCTACCCCCTATACACGTAGTGTCTGTCGACGCGGCCGTCGTATCACTTCGACTCGACGGCCGTCTCGAGAGAACTCGTCGTCCGTCTCAGACAGTTTCCTGTCCGTCAGTACCACACACCAGTGACCCTTGGTCGGATGCGCCGGGGGGTCGGGATAGCAGTCCGAATCAGTCGGTCAACCCGTAGCCGATCTTGAACAGGTAGATGTCGACCGCGAGGACGACGACCGTAAGCGCCGTCAAGACGCCGAGTGAGACTAGCGGTGCAACGTCCGCGAACGCCGCCGGCGCGACCTCGAACATATCGGAGTAACCGAGCAGGCCGTACCGGACGCTATCGACCATGTAGACCATCGGATTCAACAGCGAGACGTACTGCCAGATGGGGTCGAGCATGGTCAGCGAGTAAAAGACCGCACCGAAAAACACCAGCGGCCGGAGGATGAACTGGTTCATGACGGTCAGATCGTCGAAATCTCGAGCGACGAGCCCGCCGATGATCCCGAGCCCGGCGAAGAGAGCGGCGATGACGATCATGGTCGCGACCAGAAAGAGCCCGTTTGCGATAGTGATCGGGACGAACAGGCGACCGATAACGGCGATAATGACGCCGACGATTAGGCCGCGAACCGCGCTCGCACCGACGTAGGCGAACACCATCTCGGCGTAGGAAAGCGGCGAGGTGAGCGTCTCGTGGATGTACTCGTTCCACCGACCGTGGAAGATCGAGAACGACGCGTTCTCGAAGGCGTTCGAGATCGTTCCCAACACGACGAGCCCCGGGACCAGAAAGAGGATGTAGCCGATACCGGGGACAGGTTCGTCGATCCGTCCGCCGAGGATGAGCCCGAAAACGGCGAAGTAGAGCACGTTCGTGATCGCCGGCGGCATGAACGTGTTCTTCGGCCGACGGACGAACCGCAGGATCTCGCGCCGAAACAGCGCGCGAAAGCCAACCGACAGCATCAGGCGACCCCCTCCTGTTCACGCTCGCGTTCGCGTTTCGATGCCGATTCTTCCGCGCCGTCGTCCGCTCCACCGCTCGAGTCCGACGCGGACGACCGCGTCACTGTCCGGTCCTCGCTTCTGGTGAGGTCGACGAAAATTTCCTCGAGTGACGTCCGTGAAATCTCGAGGTCGGCGATCTCGTGGCCCATCGCCTCGAGGTCGTGCAACAGTTGCGGTGCGGTCGAGCCGCCGTCGTCGACCCGAACCTCGAGTTGGTCGCCGGAGAGCGAGACGCCGTGGGCGTAGCTGTCGAGGGCAGGTGCAGTCGCCGGCAGCGACTCGAGGCGGACGGAGATCGTATCGGTGCCACGGGTTTTCAGGTCGTCGGGCGTCGCGACGGTCACCTTCCGGCCCTCGTTCATGATCGCGACGCGGTCACAGAGGCGTTCGGCCTCCTCGATGTAGTGGGTGGTAAGCAGGATCGTCGTTCCCTCCTCGTTGAGTTCGGTCACCAGTTCCCAGAGGTCGTGGCGAAGCTGGACGTCGACCCCGGCGGTCGGTTCGTCGAGAATCAGGAGGTCGGGATCGGTGACCAGTGCCCGTGCGAGCAGGAGTCTGCGTTTCATTCCGCCGGAGAGCCAGTCGAACCGTTCGTTTCGCTTGTCGTAGATACCGACGCGCTTGAGGACTTCGTCGGCGCGTTCCGCGGCCTCCTCCTCAGAAATCCCGTGGTAACCGGCCTTGTGCATCAACACCTCGCGAATGGGGAAAAAGCGGTCGACGTTGAACTCCTGGGGGGCGAGCCCGATCGCATCGCGGGCCTGCTGGTACTCGGTTTCGACGTCGTAACCGAACACCTCCGCCCTGCCGCTGGTCTTGCGGACGAGTCCAACCAGCGTGTTGATGAACGTCGTCTTTCCTGCCCCGTTCGGCCCCAGCAAGCCAAAGAACTCGCCTTCCTCGACGGTCAGCGACAGCTCCTGGAGGGCACGTAAATCCCCGTACTCCTTGACGAGATCCGTCGTTTCGATGGCCGGTGGCATCGGCGCATCCTCGGCCCCGGTCGCGGTTAAGAATGTTGGTATCGGTACTCGAGGCGGCCGTTCCGCCACGTTTTCCGGCTCGAGTGAACGTCGATCACTCGGGGCCCCGTAGATCGATGTGACTGTGGTCATTCGCCGAAAATAGAACCGTCCGTTGGCACCCAGGTGTGGAACCGTCATACGGTCTGCAATGACTGATTGCCGATCGGTCGCCCGCCGGTCTGCGATCGACCGGTACCGACTCATCGCGGTCCGTCTCATACGGTTTGCTGTAACGATTTACCGGTTCGACCGCAGGATGGGTCGCGGTCGCACCGGAAATGGCTTACAGTAGACCGTATCAGTCCGCGGCCGGCGACTGCCCTGACGGATTGATTGCACCGCTTTTTTGGACGATATCGAAGGCAGTCATCAGGTCGGACCGCGAGATGATTCCGATGAGGTCCCCGGGCTCTCCGTCCGACGGCTCGCCAGCGGTCCTCGAGTCCTCGACGACCAGTAATCGACCGATGTTGTTCTCGCGCATGCGCTCGATCGCGGTCATCGCGTCCGAGTCGGGCGTGATCGTCTTCAGGTCCGTCGTCATCACGTCCTCGACCGTGTACGCGTCCCGTTCGACTGGCTCGATCTCTCGAGCGTCCGACAGCGTGACGAGCCCGATCAGCCGCCCGTCCCCGAACGCGTCGCTGTCGACGACCGGGTATCCCGTGTGACGCTCGGTGAACATCCGCTGGATCAGTTCGGCGATGGTCGTCCCGGGGGAGACGGTGTCGAGGTCGTTGACCGGCGTCATGATGTCGGCGACAGTGACGTCCTGGAACGCGGCTTTCATCGTCACCTGCTGGGCCTCACTCGAGGCCGCGATGTAGACGAAGAAAGCGACGCCGATGAGGATGATGTTGAACTGTGCGAGCAGTCCGAACAGGCCCATGAGGATCGCCAGAAACTTTCCGATGGTTGCGGCCTGCTGGGTGGCCTTCGCGTACGGTTTCGAGCGCGCGAGAAACGCACGGAGCACCCGGCCGCCGTCCATCGGAAACGCCGGTAACATGTTGAATCCGGCGAGGGCGACGTTCAGTATCGCCAGATATGCGAGGACGAACCGCGCGCCATCCAGACTCGCCGGGGTCACGAGAAAGAGCGCGTAGGAGCCGATGCCGACGAGTACGGAGACGATCGGACCGGCGATGGCGATGGTGAACTCCTGTCGCCAGTCTTCGGGCATCTCGGAGAGCGCGGCGACGCCCCCGAACAGCCACAGCGTGATCGAGTCGATCGGAAACCCGTACCGCTGGGCCGTCAACGAGTGACCGAGTTCGTGGAGGATGACGCCGACGAACAGTCCGATTGCGGCGGCTAACCCGAGTATCCACGGCATCGAACCCTGGGTGACGGCCCCCACGTCGATCCCCGCACCCAGTGTGAGGTTCATGACCTCCGCGACCTCCCCGAGCTGTACCCCGATGAGATACGCGAACAACGGCAGCACTAGCAAGAACGTGAGATCGAGTTTGATCGGGATCCCAAACAGCGACCCGATCCGGAAACTCCGTATCATGCGAATTCATTTCGGTGGAACGGCCTTAAGCGCGCCGCCGACTCGCCGCGTCTGGGCGTCTCACTCCGAGCCGGATCGTGTCGTTTTATACGCGGAACAGGCGCAATACCACGGCCTTCAGGCCGTGGATACGCGCCGTCACTCCGGGCAACAGACCACTGTTCAATCGGTTTCTCTGAGTTTCCCACGGTGAGGTTTAAGTGACAGGCCGCCCTATAAAAGAGTAGGAATCGGTCGGAACGGAGCGGATTCCGAACCGTCCTTCGGAGGCGGCCTGTCCGCCCACGCAACGAGGCAGTATCCGAAAGGACAGCCGGTGAACGCACATGCTCGAAGCGTGTGCCTGTGCCGACTGCTCGAAGCGAACCAGACGATATCCCCGAGTCTGCTGACGCCTGCTGGCGTCCCCGTGGCTAAACCAACACCGGGACGCAACACGGTCGAGGATAGGGGTAACGGCGGTTTGGCACCGCCAGCAGTCCACCACACCGAGACTGTGGGACTACCCGTGCCCGAAAGGTGTGGTAG